>CBDVER010000331.1:0-2749 GCA_965373055.1 uncultured Thermoplasmata archaeon | reverse complement strand
ATGGCGGTCAGGGCGGCGGTGAACGCAGTGCAGGTCCACGGCGGATATGGGCTGACCAAGGAGTACGCCGTCGAGAGGTTCTTCAGGGACGTAAAGCTGTACACCATTGGTGAGGGAACATCCGAGGTACAGAGGATGGTAATAGCCAAGCGTTTGGGCCTGTGATCTCCCATGAACCATGGGTGCCAATCACATTATATAGCCCGTAAATAGTTGAGTTGAACGACATGAAATGGCCAAGCCGGATACTTCACAAGGTGCCGATGATACTGTTCGGATCGACCTCCCTTCTCGTGATCTTGCTGTTCCTGGCGCCTGCAACGCTGGATGAAGGTGAGGTGATGGGCCTGGATGGTGGGGCCAATGTGATCGATTACTGGGATCAGTGGTCGAAGATGGACCCCTTTCACATGGCGATGTACACCTTTGGCGATTTCAACTGCCATCAGAAAGAGGATAGGACGATCATCGTTAACGGCAACCAGATGCCGGTATGTTCAAGGGATGTGGGGATCTTCCTGGGAATGGGTTTCGGATCGCTGATGCTCGTGCGGGCCAGGGCGGATGACTCACCAATGGAAACCGGCCTTTCCATACTGCCCAGAAAGTTGATCAAAAGAAGGTCCCAAAGGATACGGGTCGCCATCGGCGTTATGGGACTTGGACTTCTCCTTTTTCCAACTGCTCTTGATGGTGGGACCCAGATGATATCGGCCATGGGCCTACTTCCGGGCAACCTTTCATACGAGAGCACCAACCCTACCAGATTGCTGACGGGTTTTCCCACCGGGATGGCCGTTGGATTGATCTATTCTTCACTCCTGATGGCCCTATTTTCGAGAAGGGACGATGGCTTGGACCCCCTGATAAAGGTATTCAGCTGAGATCCGCTTCATGGGAAGCGGTTTAATATCAGTAGTTGATAGGACCACGATGATGGATCCTGACCGCCGTTTGGGAGTTGATGATACTTCAAGGACCATCAAGATCACGTTGTGGAGGGAGAGGAGGAATATCGACCTCACCATCCGAAACGGTGACAGGGTGATGGATATCATAAAGAGGGTGGGTTTACCGATAGACGGGACCCTCGTATTCGATGGTGATACACCACTTCCCGTTGATGGAGAGATAAAGGGATCCCCCGAGTTGAAGATCATCTCAGTAGCATCTGGAGGATGAGGAAATGGAAGAACCAATAAACCTTTTTGTTCTTGGGACCGCCGGCTGCGGCAAATCCACCTTGGTTGCAGCATATGCTGATTGGATGTACAGGAACCAATATTCTACCACACTGGTCAATCTGGACCCGGGGGTGGAGACCTTACCATATGAGCCTGATGTTGACGTAAGGGACCTCTTCACCCTATCCGAGGTGATGGAGGACTACAGCCTGGGGCCCAATGGGGCACAGATAGTCGCAGCTGATATGCTTGCGTTGAATACCAAAAAGCTGAAGGATGATATATCATCCAAGGAATCACATTACGTGATATACGATACTCCTGGTCAGCTCGAGCTGTTCACATTTCGGGAGGCATCAAAGGAGCTGATGAACGGGCTCTATCCGAAAAGATCGGCTATGATCTACCTGATAGATCCTTTCAATGCGAGGACACCTTCCGGATTCATCAGTCAACTGATGTTATCGAGCCTGTGCAAGCTCAGGTTCCAGATACCCTCGATGGACATCATATCCAAACTGGACATGATCACCGTTGAGGATGAGGAGAGGCTGAAGGGTTGGATAGATTACCCCGAGAGGCTGCTAGATGACGCATTCGCGGAGTCAACTGAGACGGGTTCCCTGAATGTGGAGCTGAACATAGGGATACACCGGGCGCTTGATGACATGGGGCAGTTCGGAAATATTAGAAAGGCATCCTCTGTAACCCAACAGGGGATGGAGGACATATACACGTTCGTCCAGATGGCCCTGGGAGCAGGAGAGGACCTGGAGAAGATATGAGGGCAATTTTCGGGATAATGGTTATTACATCAGGAGTATGATCAGGTCATTAGTATGAAAGAGGATCGGGAGTCCCTTAAGGAGCACAACTGCGGCTTTTGTGGAAAGACATCATGTATAGCTTATGGCATATCTCCGGATGGATCCTGCCCGTTCGATAGGGAGGGATCACAGAACCGCAGGGAGGAGTTGAAAAAGGAGATCCACCGAAGGTTCAAGAGATCAAGGACCTCCCCGATCCCCAAGGAGATCACCCCTTGTTCGGAGTATACGCGTTTCACACTTGAAACTGTGGTTGAGGACCCCAATGAGCCTGGAAAGAACGCGATATTCGAATCCCATTCGATGGGTTTGCTATTCAATTCGGGAAATTATAAGGATATAAAGTGGTCGGAGAAACTAGGTTATGGTATTGCCATGGTGGATGATGACGTCAAACTGATGGTCCATACAAAGGGCAAGATGGTGATCCGGAGGGCACTTGACAGGGATCATGCAGAGGTCCATTTTCTCGCCCTCAAGGCCCTGATCCTTCCGTCCATGTACTGCGCGATAACGGGTCAGATACTCTGGGAGATACTGGTAGGGGCGCATCTGGTCGAAACGGGAGTTTTCCCCGGACCTTCGAAGGATTCCGATCAATGTGGATCATCGATACTATCACGCATTGCGCTGGACCGCAGCGATGTTGAACATGTCATGAGGGGATATTCCGAGGAGAACGAAACGACTGGAACCTGGATGAGGGATACAATGATCGAGCTTCTATCAGCTGAAGAG
>CBDVER010000330.1:0-2769 GCA_965373055.1 uncultured Thermoplasmata archaeon | reverse complement strand
AATAATGTAGTTTACTATAAATAGTATGAATAGTTGGAGAGGTCCGGAGATACGATATGTCCGACCAAAGAGAAAAGGATGAGCTGACCTCCCGCGTGAGGGAGATCGTTCTTCTCACCTACCCGTCCAGCTGATCCTCCCAGCGTTCTATTCCATGGTTTTCTATTGCCAATGCTAGAAAGCGTTTTTAATGGTCTTGTTCCTTAACTCAAATTGTTGATAAACGATGATATCGATTGTACTCGGAACAAGACCAGACCACCGGAAAATCTCCGATTTTCCTGGCCAATGTTCATATAATGTTTATTATGGGCGTGTGCCATATTGTGAGAGTTGGTAAGCGATGATATCGATTGTATTGGGCACACGCCCAGACCTTCGGAAAATCTCCGATTTTCCTGGCCAATGCTAATAAACGATTATATTGTACGGGTTCCTATAAACTGTTTAAAGTGATGTTATATGATTTCAATTGTTCTCGGAACCCGTCCAGACCTTTGAAAAACCAAAGGTTTTTCAGGCCAATGTTTATACATTAATTAATATGGGCGTGTGCCTTGTTATGAGAGTTGATAAACGATGATATCGATTGTATTGGGCACACGCCCAGAGATAATCAAGATGGCCCCGATAATCAGGGAGTGCGAGAGGAGGGGGACGCCGTATCAAATCCTTCACACGGGGCAGCACTACTCCTACGAGATGGACCGTACCTTCTTCGAGGGGCTCGAGCTCCCCGATGCTCACCACAACCTCGACGTGGGCTCCGGCAGCCACGCGGCCATGACCGGGGATATCATGAAGGGTATCGAGAAGCTCTACACCCGGGAGAGGCCATCCGAGGTCCTAGTCCAGGGGGACACCAATACTGTGTTGGGCGGGGCCCTTGTCGGGGCGAAGATGCATATCAGGGTCGGCCACGTCGAGGCGGGCCTTCGATCCTTCGACAGGTCCATGCCCGAGGAGGTGAACAGGGTCGTCGCGGATCATGTATCGGACCACCTGTTCGCACCCACCGAACTGAGCAGGAAGCTTCTGCTCAAGGAGGGTATACCGGATGAGAACATATTCGTCACGGGCAACACCATAGTCGATTCCGTGATGGAGAACCTCGAGATATCCAGAAAGGCGGCAGATCCGCTCAAGGAGCTGGGCCTCTCCGATAAACGATACCTCCTGGTAACGGCGCACCGTGCCGAGAACGTTGACGTTGAGTCAAGGCTCTCCGGGATCCTCAGCGGCATATCGAGGCTTGGTTCCGAGTTCGATCTGCCCGTGATCTATCCCATCCACCCCAGGGCGAAAAAGATGATAGGGTCCTTCGGCCTCGATACGAAGGGGATCGAGCTTATCACGCCTGTGGGGTTTCTGGAGTTCCTCAGGCTCGAATCCTCCGCCAGGCTCGTGTTGACGGACTCCGGAGGCCTGCAGGAGGAGACGTGCATACTGGGCGTCCCCTGCGTAACCCTCAGGGATAATACGGAGAGGCCGGAGACGATAGATGTGGGCTCCAATGTCCTTTCCGGAACCGATCCCGACAATATCGTCAAGATGGGCCGACAGATGATGAACGTCAAAGGTACCTGGGATAACCCCTTCGGCGACGGGCGGGCGGGTAAAAGGATACTGGACATAGTTCAGGGTTGACATATTTTCAAATATATCATAGTGAATATACCCCCATGCACCTGAAAAGGTCCTATATTCTGATATCACTGGGGATCATCATGATAATGCCCCTCATCCTTGTGGGGGTAAACGGGGATCTTGAGCCGAACGACGAACAGTACCTCGCGGAGTCGATAGATGACGGAACGGTATCCGGCTCCCTTTACAGTACGAGCGAGGATTACATCGATTGGTACGTCATGGATATCCCCCCCTTTACTACCGTGACGGTCACCCTCAGCCTGACATCACCTTCCGGCTGGATCAATGCGACGAGCTACTGGGACTACCTTGAGATCGAAGGTAGCATAACGCTCTCGGTACACTCATCGGCCCCTGATGAAAGCGACGTGTTCAGGTCGGAGAGCAGTTTCGAGGAGCTGTGGCTTGAGGTCTCCGGCTCCGGATCCTACGATATGAAGGTCACTTTTGAACAGGAGCTGTTTGGCGGATGCTGCGGTGGGTTCATCCTGCTTGGGGGCCTTCCCCTTGTCGGAGGGTTCATGTTCATCAGGTACAGAAAAGGTAGCCCATGGTCCCAGGACCTCAGTTCATGAAATGATAACAGGGGACCCCCCTTTAAGTATCAATGCTTTCAGTTGCATATCATGGTTGAAAAGGTGGTCGAGTTCTTCAGAGGCCGTGAAACCGTTGAGGACGATCTCAGGGAAAGGGAGATCGTCATACTCTCATATCCCCTGTCCAGATGATCTACACCTCGGCATGCGGTCCCTTCCCATTGAACCCATACATATATCACCGCATGCCTCACCTTGGTGTGAAAATCACACCCATGTCAAATTGTTCTGACCTACAGGCCATTGGGTTTTCACTTTGATATTCTATACTCAAGGTTTTTCTACATTGGGCACCATTGTATATGTAACGGGAGGAAGAAGGTATAATCTATTTGTGAGAAATTCATCACGCATTCAATCCTCTCTCCTTCTTACCCCCGTTCCGATGGGGGCTCCATTCCTGTACGCAGGAGACATGCGGCCCCCATCACTCCTTGAACTATAACCCGCGTGTGCCAGCCTATAATTATTTGTAGTGGTGATACGATGAGTGCGCAGAGGAGGGCAACTGGGTTTTTTTTCT
>CBDVER010000329.1:0-2774 GCA_965373055.1 uncultured Thermoplasmata archaeon | reverse complement strand
CATCGTAATAATATTGATATTGATATTCTCCTCACTTCTGGTCGTTCGCATTGATGAAGCATTGGCTTCCCCGGAGGAGCCTTCTCACTTCACGACAGATGAGGCCATTATGCCGGGAGGGATGGAGACCATAACGAATACAACCGGAAGCTGGTGGAGTCGTGAGGACATTGAGTTTGGTTCCGGCAACAAGATCGGGTTCGCAATGGATGCACAGGGAAACCCTCACGTCACATACCTGAGATTCAAACTCCATTACCCTGGCGCCTATTGTATTTACTATCTTGTTTACGCGAAACGGGTTAACAACGAATGGATAATAGAGGACGTGGAGACCTCCCCATATCTCATCGGGGACCACTCCTCACTTGTCCTTGATTCCAATGGGGACCCATATATCGCATACAACGATGGGCACTTTGACGATCTGAAATTTGCCAGAAGGAACGGAACGGGATGGGATATCAGCATTGTAGAATCGGATGGAGATTCCGGAAAATATCCAAATATAGTCCTGGATTCACAGGAGAGGCCTATCATCTCCTATTACCGGTATCATGGGGCCCGCAGCATCCGATTGGCAAGATGGAACGGCACAGGATGGGACCTTTCCGATGTTGATAATATCGTGGGCTATGATTCATCGCTGGCTATCTCGACCAATGATGATCTTCATATATCATATCAGGATGGTTCACCTTCCGGGCTGGGCTATGCATACTGGAACGGGACAACATGGAGCAGAACGCTTGTTGATCCAGGTTCACAGATAGGCACCTATTCAAGCATCTCACTTGATGGTAGCGACCACCCACATATCGCATATTACGACGATGCGAACGATGATCTGAGATACACGTACTACAACGGCTCCAGCTGGACCGTCTCGACACTTGAGTCCTCGGGTAATACGGGAATATATCCCTCTCTCATCATGGATGAGGACGATCACCCCCACATCATATTTACGAATGTAACGGACCGGAAGATCCATTATAAACACTGGAATGGCACAGAGTGGTCAAGAGAGGTCATCTTCAATGAAAGGGGGTATCAAAAGACATCCATATTGCTTGATGGGAGAGGAGTCCCCCTTACAGCTCAGAAGATCATGGGGGTGAGCATCAGCCTCTTCAGAAAGACATACGAGAGGGTTAACCTGACCACTCCGATCAAAGGGACTACATGGACAAAGGGTCAGACCTATTCCATCAACTGGACATCAGAGAACCTGGCCAATGGAAGCACGGTGAACATCGACCTGTTCTGGTTCGACCAGCATCAGACTGTAATAGCAAGCGGAGTGAACGCCAGCCTGGGGGCCTACAACTGGACAATTCCGCTGGATGTCAGGACCGGGAGCCATAATTGGATGAGGTTGGAATATGGGCCATGGAGCTATGTTTTTGATGTTACAAAAGAGTTCATTATCGATCAGAGGAAGGGATGGTACATGGATGTTGTCGATCCGGAATCTGCAACCCACATATCATTGGAGCTCGATAAGAACGAGACCGTATGTTTGGGATATTTTACTGACAAGCTGAAATACAGCAAATGGGAGGTGGACCACTGGTCCACCCAGACCATCGATAATGATACCTACATATGGGACGGACATGAGATGGCCCTTGGTTCCCACGACATGCCAAATTTTGCCTATCATGACAATACAAATAATGATCTTCTTTTCGCCAATTGGAACGGAACGGATTGGGAGGTGAGAACGGTGGATTCATTGGGACAGGTTGGCAAATTCTGCTCCATTGCCCTTGACGGTTCGGATCAAACACATATCTCATATTATGATACGACCAACACCGACCTGAAATACGCGGTCTGGAACGGCAGGCAGTTCAATGTCGAAACAGTTGATACATACAGAGTGGGAACGGGTACAAGTATTCAGATCAACTCAACTGGCGTACCGCACATTGCATATCGCGACTGGAACAATGACGACCTCAAACTGGCCATCCGGAACGGGACGGGGTGGGACATCCAGGTCGTGGACTCCTCTCACAGTTGTTTCCAACCAAGCATAGACATAGATGATGATGATGAGATATACATCTCGTATTATGGATACAGGCTGTATTTGGCCCATTGGAACGGAACGGCCTGGACGATCAACACAGTCGATGATAAGCAGTATAACGGTCAGCATTCATCCCTTGCTCTCGATTCGGATGGACATCCACATATCGCATACAAGGATGAGAGCTGGTATGGGGATTATGTGAACTATGTGAGATGGAATGGTACGGCATGGCATAAAGAAGCACTGGTCATTGGAGGCAACTACGCGAGTTATACTGGACCTTTCTGTTCACTGGAACTGGACTCCAACAACCGACCTCATCTTGGCTTCACCCACAAGAACGATACCGAGCTTCGATATGCGTTCAAAGTGAGCAATACAACCATTCCCTCTTCACCGGGTAACCTCACGATATCCGAGGTGGACCAGAAGTTCCTCCTCGAATGGGAACCGTCCCTTGATGACGGTGGGATCGCCCTGTTGAACTATGCGATCTACAGGGGAAACAGCACCGAAAACCTTACCCTTCTCACACTGGCATCCGCTGATATCTCAAATTACACAGACGCTTCTATGAGGAACAAGGAGAACTATTTCTATGCGGTGGCTGCGGTCAATTCCGTCGGCAGCTCCAACCTCAGTAATATCGTCAACCTGAAGCTGGTGATACCGGTACTTCTTGTGGATGATGATAATAGGGCAAATTACGATGGATATTTCCAAACCGCCCTGA
>CBDVER010000328.1:0-2774 GCA_965373055.1 uncultured Thermoplasmata archaeon | reverse complement strand
CCCTTTGACCTCAAGGTCCTTTTGCGCCATGCTCACCGTTCGGCCGTCCAACCTCCTCTTCTCCAGGTTGGTGTAGTCACATCCGGCCGCTTCTGCAGCCTGCCGGGCATATTCAACAGCCCCTTTGTCCGGGGCGAGGATATACTGGATATCATGCTGTTTCATGAACTGCCCGATATGGGACATGACCGATACGTGAACAGGTTCCGCATCCGTGAACTCCTGGAGTATTGCCTCCTTGTGAAGGTTTACACATACAACGCGGTCGACGGCCATCTGGATGTGCCTGGCCATCGTCCTTGCGGTGAAGGACTCCCCATCCTTGAAGGCCCTGTCCTGCCTTGCATATCCGTAATATGGTATCACCCCGGTCACGGATGCAGCGCCCAGGTCACGTGCAAGCTGGGTCAGTATGAGAAACTCCAGAGCATTGTCGTCCGGGTACGTGGATTGGATGACGCACACGTCCTCTCCCGAGATATCACCGACTATCCTGGCGTAGAGCTCACCATCCGGGAACCTGCGGACCTCCGCCTCCGCGATCGGGGCATCCATCAGGTCCGAAAGCTGTCTGGTAAGGTTCGGATTTGAACTGCCTGAGATGAGCTTCATCGGTCTCCCTGTGGTGGTGGAGAATATCCTGATTGATATATGTTCTTATCAGTTGGGAAAATGAGCAGGGGCCTATCCGGCCCATTATTCATCTCGATCGAGAACCTTATGTACGTACTCGCTCACGAAAGGCATCTCCCAACATTCGCCGGAATTCGTTTTCATCAATGCGATTATGGTTAATACCAGCCAAACGAAGAAGTAGATATAATTCAGGCCTGGGATCATAAGGGGAATGGTGATGAAAAATTGTTGTACGGCCTGAAAGACCACCATGTCCCTCTCGGCCCCCTTCTCCCATTTCTCCATACCGATCATCGCGATAAATGCCCCCAAAGAGGTAAGGTTTGCATAGAGCATCCATCTGGAGGTCTCCTCGCTCTTTGTGGTTCTGGATGTTATCTCTTTCTTGGTCTCCTTATCCTCATCGTCCCCCTTATCTTCGTCTTCCACCTTCTCCTGTTCCTCTTCTTCCTCTTCTTGATCCTCTTCATCTTCCGGTCCAACGTCCTTTTCATCATCCTTTTTCATGTTCATGTCCCCCATTCAGGATCCATACCTCAAATTTCACCCTGTCCGTAATAAATTGATATGAACGGCCATATGGTATCAGATTTCCTCTTCTATCCTTATCAGCTCGTTGAGCTTGGCGATCCTCTCCCCCGATACGGCCCCGGTCTTGATGGCGATGGAGCCGAAGGCAACGCCCAGATGTGAGATGGCCGTATCCGTCGTCTCCCCGCTCCTGTGAGAGATGACGGTGTGGTATCCCTCCTCCTTCGCAAGCCTCACGGCGTTCATCGTTCCCGTTAGCGTTCCTATCTGATTTGGCTTGATCAGGATGGCGTTGCAGGCGCCCATTTCCACCCCTTTCTCCAGCCTCTCCTCGTTGGTGACGAAGAGGTCGTCCCCTATCACCAGGCACTTCTCGCCGACCTCCTCTGTAAGGGAAACGTAACCCTCGAAATCCTCCTCGTAGAGGGGGTCCTCCACCGAGAACAGATCGTACTTATCGACAAGCTCACCCACGTAGGCGATCTGGCCGTCCAGATCCAGTTTCTTATCCTTGTAAATGTACTTGCCGTCCTTGTAGAAGGACGATGCCGCGAAGTCGAGGCCGGGCTGGATGTCGAAGCCCACCTCGTCGCCGATCTCATCGCAGGCCTGTTTGACTATCTCCATCGCCTCGTCATTCGTGATCGGCGCCACCCAGGCCCCCTCGTCCCCTTTGCCCAGCGCCGCCTTTGGATACCTCTTCTTCAGTATCTCTGAGACCCTCTTGTGGGTCCGTGCTCCAGCAAAGACCGAATCGCTGAACGTCTCCCCCTGGGAGATTACCAGGAACTCCTGGATATCCGTTCCGCCTATGGCGTGTTGGCCCCCGCCAATTACATTGCCCATCGGATAGGGGAGCGTCTCAGGGAGCATGCCCCCAATGTATCTATACAACGGAATTCCCAGCGTATCTGCGGCCGCCTTGGCAACTGCGAGCGATAGGCCCACGGCGAGGTTCCCTCCGATCCTCTCGAAGTTTCCGGTCCCATCCAGATCTCCCAGTAGCAGGTCCAGGTCCTCCTGATCGAAGAGGCTGATCCCCACGACCTGTGGGATGATCTCCGCCTCGAACAGCTCTATCGCCTTATCGATACCCCCCTTGGGGATCGCCTGTGCCTCGTACATCCCAGTGCTGGCCCCGGACGGTGACGCGAACCTTCCAAACCCCTCCTCCCCGTACACATCGATCTCCACTGTTGGGTTCCCACGGCTGTCCAGTATCTTCCTAATGAATATATCATCGATCTCCGACATATCTACCACTCGGATATGCTATGGTATGATCAATAAAAAGACTTTCGTATGATACCATTACCTTTGCCATACATTGATGCTATCGTCATAAACATGATACCTATTTCGAGTCAGGAAATGACTCTTCCAGCTCCTTCTTCACCTGAAAAGCAGACCATATCGGGACACCTACCTGAGCCAAGGCTAGAAACGGCATCATGCATAATCCAATAATAAAGTATGATAAAATAGTAGCCATCGTCCAGCCAACAACGAGAATCGCCAGCCAGACAATGAGCCTGATGACCCCCTTGGTTATCTGCCCCGAGAACATATATCCAATCCCTAGAAATCCAAAAAGGCCTCCGACTAAT
>CBDVER010000327.1:0-2774 GCA_965373055.1 uncultured Thermoplasmata archaeon | reverse complement strand
GCCAATTAGGCTGAGATATCGTTGAGCTCTTAATTGTCTGGCCTTGGAAAAACCAGAGGTTTTTCCGGCTCTTTTATTTATTCTTGTTAGAGATGATTAACCGAATAAATAAAAGAGTGTTGCAGAGGATCTCGGAAGAGAGGATTGTTCAGCATATTGGAGTGATACACCTAAAAACAAGTATACTCCTCTGCAACGAAGTTCGTATAGCGAGTTGCATGGGGCGATGTTCCATACAACGCGTCATCATCACTTTGCTGATAGATAAACATTACCTATTTATATCAACATATAATAGGAAAATGTATATATCAATGCTTTTTATCGAGCAAAACCCGGAGGGATACATATGAAAAGAGACCTCATTTCAGTGCTGGACCTGAAGAATGACCTCGAGGATGTTATCAAGCTCGCAAGAACCATGAAAGGGGAGACGAAGGACGGGCTGGAGATGGAGCTGTTCAAGGGAGAGACACTTGTCATGATCTTTGAAAAGCCCAGCCTCAGGACCCGGGTCTCCTTCGAGATCGGCTTCACCCAGATGGGAGGAACCGCATTATATCTTTCACCTAACGAGATAAGCATAGGTAAGAGGGAATCCGTGTACGATGTTGCCAAGGTCCTCTCCCGATTCGCCGACATGATCATGTACAGGGCGTTCGACAACAGGAACATGAGGGAACTTGCAACGCATGCTGATGTCCCAATTATCAACGGGCTCGATGACAGGGAGCACCCCTGCCAGGCTGTGGCCGATTTCCTGACCATGACCGAGCATCTTGGGGACCTCAAGGGTAAGAAACTCGCCTGGATTGGGGACGGTAACAACGTCCTTCACTCCCTCCTGCTTGGAGGTGCGATCCTCGGAATGAACGTCACCGCCTCATGCCCCGAGGGATATGGACCGGATCAGGATATCGTCGCCGAGGCGAAGCGCATCTCGGCTGAAACAGGAGCGGTGATCCAGATAGTGACGGACCCAAAGGAGGGGATCGCACAGGCTGATGTGGTCTACGCCGATACCTTCGTGTCCATGGGCGACGAGGCAAAAAAAGAGGAGAGGCTCAGGACCTTCTCCCCTTACCAGGTCAACATGGAACTATTCTCAAAGGCCAGGAGTGATGCCATATTCATGCACTGCCTACCGGCCCACAGGGGTGAGGAGGTCACGGATGAGGTCATGGACTGTTCCAGGTCCATGGTCTTCGATCAGGCCGAGAACAGGCTTCACGGACAGAAGGCAATTATGGCCAGGATCGCTGGAAAACGCTAGCTTGAATACTCAAGCTCCCAGGTCCGGATGTCATCCGGGGAATCCAGTCCCACGATAGCCATCTTGGCGGGCTGTGGTTGGAGGTTCATCATCTTCTGGAATTCTGTCTGGGACTGCCATGCGGACCCCTGTATGAGATGCATGCCCCGATAGTTCGTGTAACCGAACCGATGTACGTGGCCCGAGACCAGGATATCCGGCGCCTCGCGCATTATCAGCAGGTCGCTATCCTCGGGAGCTAGCTGGTTCCTCATGCCGTAGGTGGGTCCGAAATGCCTGGACCGGACCATCTCCTTCATGCCCTCCACCGGGGTCTCATATGTGACGTCCTTGAACTGTGTGACCATATCATCAAGCGACTTCCCATGGTATCCGGTCACCCTGACGCCCGAGAGGGATATGAAGGCGGGATTGGACAGGAAGTGGAGATGGTCGTTGTAGAAGTATTCCTGATACTCCCTTGGTATGGGAGGTTGAGGCTCTGCTAGCCTCACCGCATCGTGGTTTCCCGGGAGCAGGATGATCTCCACGTGAGAGGGTATGCCCGACATGGCCTCGGCGAGCATCTCATATTGTTTGCCGATATCCTTGCATTCCAGATCACGATCCTGATTCGGATAGATACCTATGCCGTCCACCAGATCGCCGGCGAATACCAGATATTTCACGCACCCGCCCTCCCTTTTTCCGATCGATGCCCCCATTTCCCCTTTCAGCCATCTTATCATTCGGTCCCATTCCTTTCTGAGGAAATTGACCGATCCTATGTGGATATCCGACGAGAATGCCGCCGTCAGCCCCCTGATCTCCGAGGTTCTTCGCTGATAATCAAAGGGAAGGTCCACCTTGAACACCTCATCTGCGAATATGATCCCCGATGGCCCCCTATCATCCTTCTTGAACTTCCCCACTATCCCGACGGCCTCGTCATCGACGATCCTGTTTTTGAATATCTCCTTGTTCTTCGATATGAGGACCTTGACAGAACCTGTTGGATCCTCCAGGTCGAACATGGTGTGGCCGTTCTTGGAGGTCCTGAGGTCCATGACCAGGCCTATGACCCTGGTGTGTTCATCCGAAGGCTGGAGGGCCCCAGCGTCCTGGGTGGGGATCAGCTCACCATACTGGGCCCTCAATATATTCCTCAAGGTACGGTATCTATCCAGGAACAGCCTGCGGAAATCCTCGATCTTGCCCTTTGACCCCATATGCTCAACCGGATCGAAGAGGATCTTTACGTCCCCATCGTATTCGGCGGCCAGGGGTCTGGGTTTCCCCCCCACTCCCTTCTTGATCAGCGGCCTGGCCGCGGACGATAGGACTGCATTTCTCAGTGATGTTGTCCTCTTGACCAGGTCCCTGACATCCCCAAGTTCGGGTTTCAGGAGATCGGTGCCGGGGGATACCCTGGGCGAGAGATCTGATGGGGGACTAAACTCATCCTTCTTTCCAAGGGTCCTGGGGATCGATATGGCGCTCGATGTCCCATGTTGTTCTCCCT
>CBDVER010000326.1:0-2775 GCA_965373055.1 uncultured Thermoplasmata archaeon | reverse complement strand
GAAACGGCGCAGGAGGTGTATCGCATAATCTATGCTCAGAACGATTATCAGTATGGGGGCAAAGAACATCATCTGGCTGAACTGCAGTCCCAGAAGGGAAAACAGCCCAAAGGAAATGATGATGATGGAGAGGAGGCCCAACAGGGAGACAATGACCTTTGGAACGGACCTGAAAGATATGAACAGGACGATGATGACCAGAAATATCGAGATGGGCAGGATCACCGAAAGGGTCTCCTTCGCATCCTCCTGCATCCTCGAATCCACCGCAGAGAAGCTCGTGTAGGAATATCCATCAAGGTCCATTCCCTCGATGATATCGTTAAGGAGTATATCCACCGATTCATCATCCCCCGGGATCATATTGTACTTCAGGTTGATGATCACCGCCCCGTACCTTGGGACCTCCTCCGCAGATATCAACATCTCAACGCTCTCTTCCCCAAGGAGGGCGGATATGACCTCTTCAAGCATCTGCTCGGGCGCGTTCTCCAGGTCATATGAGCCGTTCGATACCTGAAGCAACATCGCGTTCACGGGGCCCGCGATGGTGATTACGGGGGGCTCGTAATCTATCAGATAGGGCCTGACCTCATCGTTGCCGCAAACACGATCCTCTATGCTCTTGAGCGCCAGCAGGCTGTCTCTGTCCAGGATGCTCCCGGACCCTACCTCCAGTATGCCTATCACACTGAGAGTCGTGTTGAACTCCGATCTCATTATCTCATTGGCCTGCAGGAATTCGCTCTCGGGAAAGAAATCCGACATCTTCGTGGACCCATCGAGGTTTATCATTGGTATCCCCATTAACAGGGTCAACAGCAGGAAAACAGAGACCACCTTCCCATAATTGGACGATATCAGCCTACCTACCCTGCCCGTGAACCTCTCGAACATATCGTTGCTCATGATCCGCCCGTTTCTTTTTTCAGCGGTAGACCCCATATCAAAACACCGTTCCAAATCAGGCACATGCATTCCAAGTATTTATACTTGTCAATCAAGTATTATATGCTTGAAGAACGATATGTATATATCTGATAACAATATCACATATGTCAGATAGACCCAGTTAGAGAGCGTATAAATACATAATATATCATAATGGAGCCAGAATCGATATGCACAAGAACCGTATCACCCTGCCGGATATGAACTGGTTCGAGTTCGATATCCTATCCCAGCTCTTCATCGAACGGAAGTATGGTAACGAGATACTCAACGACCTCAATATGAAATTCGGTGAGGGCAGCATATCCTCGGGAAAACTCTATCCTGCCCTGCAGAAGCTGGAGAAAAAGGGATACATCAAAAGGACCCCAATACCGAAAGAGGATCACAGGGATAAAGGGACAAGAGGGGTGGAGAGGGTGTACTTCACCATCACCTCGAGCGGCATTAAGGAACTGGAGAATGCAACGACCTATTCGATCAACTCCCTCTTTCACGGCATGATGAACAGACTGCAGATGGAGGTGGCGGAGAGGGTATTTGAGATATTATCCGGATCCATGGGCGCCTCTTTCAAATGCGGGATCATCAAACATGACCAGGAGAAGAACCTGGAGATGATCTTTTCCAGGATGGACCAGTTCAATGATGTGGATCTCTATTTCCTCGTGATTCCCTGCATGCATTCAGCGGTCCACGTTGAACACGGGCGGAGCAGCATGGAAAATTTTTCATATCTCCCCTCAAAGATCGATGACATCCCCCTGAAGGATGGATACCTGGACGTCCTCTGCGCCACCATGCTATTTCATGATCTGGATGATTGGGACCCGCTCCTCAAGGAGGTCAAAAGGGTCCTTCGTCCCGGCGGTATATTCGTGGTGGTGGACTTCGCAAGGTTCGAATCCTACATCATGGAGGCGATGATGCAGCATTTCCACAAGGCCAGATGCGAGGAGGAGAAACTGCTCGGATTGAGGGCAGAAGAGCTTGAAGAGGCGCTTTCCGGATTTTTCAAGGATGTGAAGACCGAGAGGATGAAGGATATCATCCTTGCGTACGGCAAGAAAGAGGACTGAGCACTTTTAAGGTATGAAAAGCGTGATGAGAAAGTACCTTTTTAACCGTTGAGGCCATCCCGTGTTCAACGAGGTTTTGAAATTGGAAACCCCAGAAAAACAGAGATATTGGGACGAGATATTTCACTCCATAAACAAGAGTGAATATTATAACAAAACCCTGAGTTCCGAATCGCTCGATCTGGTCGAGTTGATCGAAACTGGAAACTCTGTTCTGGATCTCGGATGTGGAATGGGCAGGTTCGACATCTACCTGGGCGAGATGGGGTTTGATGTTACGGCAATTGATCTCTCGGAGGCGGCAGTAGAGAACATCAAGTCCGAATGCAGGAGAAGGTCCATTTCCATCAATGTAAAACAGCAGGACCTGTGTGATTTCCAATTCGACCGAAAGTACGACCTGATACTTGCTCACGGATCGCTGCAGTTCCTACCCCGTTCATGTTGGAGCAGATTGATAGGTGATATGAAAGAGAACACAAATATCGGAGGTCTGAACTACGTCGTTGTTTTTAGCGACAGGATCCCCACGCCTCCGGATATGGAAGGTCTCATGGGTGATCTGTTCAGGGAGGGGGAGATCTTCGAGATCTACGGGGACTGGAATATCCTGACCCGGGAGAGCTTCGTCAAAGAGGACGAGCATCCTGGGAATATCAGGCATCGACACCCGATTAACAAACTGATAGCCCGCAAGAAGTGATCAGGATATATCAGATGATCGCCAGGAGATGGATCCCATCTC
>CBDVER010000325.1:0-2785 GCA_965373055.1 uncultured Thermoplasmata archaeon | reverse complement strand
ATGATAAGAAACCAGAAAAGGGGGGGGTTTACATGTTCACCGTTGGAAACGGGACGACCTGCGGTGGTGGGTTCCGGCTCACTCCAAATGCGGTGATGGATGATGGGATGCTGGATATATCCATGGTGAGACCAATGAACCCCGTCAAGGCACTCATGAACATCCCCTACGCATACAGAGGCACTCACCTCAAACGAAAGGAGACTAGCTATCATCAGGTGAAGGAGATCACCGTGACATCAACAGGGGGAAAGATCCCATATCATCTTGACGGGGAGGGGGGTTTCGAGGATAGGTTCGTCTTCAAGGTGGCCCCGGGAGCGCTCAAGACCGTCCATCACCTGAAAAGAAGGTGAGATATCATTGTCAGATGTTCCTCTTCGGGAAGGGGGGAGACCTCCGGATATCGAATGATGCCTCCTTGCCCGTAAGGGGAAGCTTGATGGACCTGTCGTACAGCGCCGAGAGGTGGGCCGCCTGCATGACCTCGACGGTTATGCGGCCCTGATCGCTCGATACCGAGATATCCTCGCCCAGGCTCAGGACATCGATGACGTTCTTGAGGATCTTGTCGTGATTGGACATCGATCCCTGATAACCTCCCTTGTAGGTGTTTGGCGGAGATCCAGGGGGCATCTCGGGTTTCTCGATCCCGGAAACGTTCCACTCCGTGACCTCGTTGAGATATTTTCCCCCGATCTTCACGCTCCCCCTGGTTCCGAGAACGGTTATCGACCCCTCCATGTTCTTGCCGTATGTTGCCGTCGTGTAGTTCAGAACCCCGATGGCCCCATTTGTGAACTCCATTCTCACGGTCCCGGTATCCTCCGTCTCGATATAGGGATGGTCCACATTCGACAGGAAGGCCTCAACCTTCCTGGGAATCCCCCCAAGCCAGAGGATCAGATCGACGAAATGGCTGCACTGTGTGAACAACGCCCCCCCGTCAAGGTCCAACCTTCCCCTCCAGGGCTCGTCGGTATAATAGGATCTCCTCCTGTTCCAGAAAACGTTCGATGATATAAGAAAGATATCTCCCAGGCTGCCCTTCTCCACCAGGTCCTTGAGGATCGCCACGGGAGGGTTGTACCGGTTCTGCTTCACCAGGAAGTACCTTTGGCCTGTCTCCCTCTCGGTCCTAATTATCCGATCCGCCTCATCCAGTGTTAGGGCCATGGGTTTCTCCGACAGGACGTGCTTGCCCGCTTTCATGGCGGAAACGGCCATCTCCGCGTGAAGTCCCGACGGAGTACAGATATCTACCACATCCACATTCGGATCGTTGAGGGCATCCTGAAAAGAGGTGTACTCCAAAGCGCCTGCTGCGTTGGCACCCTCCCTGGCCCTCTCCGGCATGATGTCGCAAACGGACTGTATCACAGCACCATCCAGTTCAGAGAGAAAACTTACGTGTCTCGAGCCGATGTTGCCGTATCCTATGACCGAAAAATTTACTCCAGGCATCTTCTTCACAAGGGGTGATATGAGGTTGATTACTTAAGGGATACCCTGGAGTACACCTTCAGGAGCCTCCTGGCCTGAACGTTCACGGAGAGCTCATCCTCCACCACCTTCCTTCCGTTGGCTCCCAGATGCCTTCTGGTGTCCTCATCCATCCCCATGATCGCCCCTGCGATCCTATCCGGATCGTCCTTCACGGCCTGGCCGTTGTCCCATTTGAGCAGAGACCTCATATCCGGATGATCCAACAAAAGGATGGGAAGGGCGCAGGCCATGGCCTCCCTTATCGTGATGGATGCCTTGCCCCACAGGCCGATATCCGCGGCATTGTAGAGGCCTGAAAGCTCCGCAGGCGTCTTGAAGTTCTGAAATATCACATTATCACCGGCCATACCCTTCAGTTCATCAAGGTATGAGTCATCGCCCCTTCCCACGACCAGCAGCTTCACTTCCGCCTTACCCATCTTCCCGACCGCCTCGATCAGGGAGCCGACCCTCTTTGCCCTATCAAGCCTACCGGCGGTTATCAGGAGTAGGCCGTCCTTTATCCCCAGCTCGGATCGGATCCTCTCCCGGGCCGCTGGATCGGGCTTGAACCGCTCATGGTCAACCCCAAGTGGGACCAGGTCCACTTTTTTCTGCCCATAGAACTCCCTGAGAAAGGTCTCTGTCTCCTCGGAGACCGCGACGACGCCGTCAGCCTTCCCAAGTGTGTATCTCGCCCTTGGCGCCCGGAGAAGCCTGTACTCCTTGTCCAGGAGCCAATTCCTGAGCGTTCTCCTTTGATCATACGTGGTCGAATATCCATGCTCGTCAACTACCAGTGAATAGCCAAGCCTGGCCTTGGCCCTGGCGCTCTCCCTGCTCCCGTAGGCACAGGGTATGTGGGCGTGGACGACATCAGGGGATATCGACGAGAGTTCCGATACAACATCATCATATCTGATCAGGTCGTACAGTATCTCATATCTGGTCTTCAGTCTATGGACCACGATACCTTCAACCTCGGACACCCCTACCCCTCTCGACCTCCCACCATGCTCTGACCCGATATCGGAGAGCATCTTCTCCACATTATTGAACGGAAATATCCGATCGGAGGTGATCACGTGTACCTCGTGACCCAGGACAGCCTGTTCCCTGGCACTGTAGAACTCCTCGTAGCCGAATTCCGGCTGGAAGTACGATACAACGTGGGCTATCCTCAAACCATCACAACTCCTATCGCCTGTAGAACCTTCTTATCGATCCGATGATCAGCTTCTGCTCCTCCTCTTCAAGAAGCGGATGCATAGGTATCGATAGGATCTCATCCACCACTCGC
>CBDVER010000324.1:0-2803 GCA_965373055.1 uncultured Thermoplasmata archaeon | reverse complement strand
AGGACGGGCCTGGAGCAACTGACATGACCTATTTCCAGCTAACGGTCAACAATGTCAACGACCCACCGATACCTTATGAGGAGAACATGGCGTACTATCTCGATGAGGATACTGCTCTTATTCTCTCCCTTTTCGACAGATTCCACGATGATGACGATATGATACTCTCCTACGGCATCGATCAGGGGAAGAATATCTCCACGCGGATCTTTGAGGATCAGGCATATTTCTCTCCCGAGCGCGATTGGAGCGGAGAGGAGACCTTCAACATCACCGCGACGGATGGAATTGATACCGCATTCATGATATTCAGGCTAATTTATGAGCCGGTAGATGACAGCCCGACAGGGGCGACCATACAACTGCTTCAGGAAGAATATTTCGAGGGTGAACCCCAACTGGTATCCGGAACGGGTTATGATCCCGACATACCCTACGGGGATTCAATCGAATTTATTTGGTCCAGTGATACCAAGGATCATATCGGTACGGGAGAGGTGGTGAACCTTTCACTGCCAGCTGGTTACCATATAATAGTGCTGCAAGTAAGAGATGGATCCGGCAGATCGTTCGAAGAGTACATTGGCCTGACAATTCTACAACGCGAACAGGAGGAGAACCAGACGATCCCGGATGACAGTAATGGGAGCCGTTCAACAAGGAATGAGGTTTATTGTCTCCTCTATCTGATCACCCCTTTGATGATCATCGCAGCCATGATCTTCACAATTATTGGAATAAAGAGGTATCGGAACAATAGAACAGAGGAGCGGTCAGTTGATGGGCCTGGCGCCGATCAGGTCCACGTCGCAGACGAAGACCTGTCCACGCTCCTTCCACCTTAACACAACCTCCTGGATGTGCTGCACCCACTCCCTGGCACCCTCCAGGAAAAATACCGAATTACCTATCATGATCATGGACGCGTTCACCACACCATCGACCTCGGACAATGCCCCCTTCACCTGCAGGCTCTCCAGCTTCGACCCCCTGGAGAAGTTCCTGCACTCCTCCATCAGCCTCTCCAGGGAAGGCTGCTCCAGCAGATGGGCAAGGGCCGCTTCCCCGGCCTCGTTGATGAACCTCCTCTTCATGGGGTTCGATATCACCTCGGACGTGCAGATGGGATCACCAACTATAAGCGATACCACCTTCGGAACCAGGTCCAGCTTCACGGGGAGCGTATGTACCTCGCCGTGAGGAGGAACCCCCGGGGCCAGCCTTATCGCAATACCTCCTCTCGCCTGGGCAACGACGTCCCCCAACCCACCACCAACGAGGATATCCGCCCTGTGAGCGGCCTCCACGCACTCCTTGTAGGTTATCAATCCTATGTCCTCAACGGCGCTGCTGTCGTCAAGCCAGGGCCTCGCCTCCTGCACCTCCCCTTTCTCCGTCAACATCCCCGACGCCTTGCCCGACGATCCAACCGGTTCCACATCTCCACCCTTGTCGATGTAAACGTCCATCACGTTGGACATCTTCCTCTTTATCGGGGCCAACTTGAACTCCGACGTCTCCATGGAGAACAGTTTCTCCTGCTGCGCCTTGAAGCGCAGCCTCCTGTCCCAGACCGGGACCTCCGAGTATATCGCCTCCCAGGCCGCTATCGCGGTGGCCAGGGCCGCCGCCCCGGACATGCCGAAGCCCTGGCCCACGGGAAGTTGGATCGTCACCCTGAGGGATACCTTCCACCCTTTCCCCTTCTTCGGGAGCAGCTCCTCCAGCACCGACCTGTAGATCCTGTCATCCTCCTTGAACTCCCCACTTCCACGGATGTTCAACTTCAGCTCCAGAGGCTCCTTCCCCTCCACATCCTCGAAGCTGCCGTTGACCATGGCCCCCTGGCTGATATTCACACCAGCTCCCCTGGACCCCTTTTTCAGAATATCATCAGAGTCGCTGTGAATGGAGAAAAAACCAGTAATATGGCCGGGGCAGAAACCTATCCCTTTTCTGATCATCACACCTCACCCCATCAATATTTCCAGGCTCTTGTCCATGATGAAACGGGCGATCTCCTCCTTGCGCCCGTCAACCTCAAAGGCATCCTTGCCCGGCGTGATCAACAACACTATATTTCTCTCTTCCCCCACATCCTTGAGGTCGTTTGCCACTATAAGGTCCATGCCGACGTCGGTAAGCCTTCTGTAGGCCCTTCTGAGAAGCTCCTCCCTATTTGACAGCGCCTCGGCCTTGTACCCGACCAGGAAGGCGTCGGGATACTCCCTCTTGAAGGCCTCCACCACCTTGGGAGTCCTCTCCATCTCCACCTGGATCCTCTCCTCCCCGGAGGGAAGCTTTCCCTCCCTCTTCACCGGAGAGTAGTCGGCGATCGCCGCGGAGAATATGGCCATGTCGGGGATCCCCCATTCATCCCTCAAACCCTCGATCTTCCCCACCAGATCGACGGTGGTTCCGAAGGTCTCCGATCTAAGGTAACCCGGAACTCCTGTAACTCCCCTCCCCACCAACAGCAATACCTCTGCCCCATGGGAATGGGCTTCAAGTGCAAGGTACAAGCCGCTCCTGCCCGTCGCCCTGTTCGTCACTATCCTCATGTCATCCATGGGCTCCTGGGTCGCCCCCGTGACGATAAGGACCTTCTTGCCGTCCAGCGCCCTATCCGACAGCCTCTGTATCACCCTGCCCACGATCTCATCAACGGGGGCCATCTTCGCCTTGGACTCTTCAAGGAGAGGCTGAACTATCTCCAGGCCCATCCCTTTGGCCTTCTCGATGTTCTCCCTGACCACCGGGTGCTGGTACATGGTTCCGTGCATTGCGGGAACTATCATGACCG
>CBDVER010000323.1:0-2806 GCA_965373055.1 uncultured Thermoplasmata archaeon | reverse complement strand
ATGTCTTCAAGCCCAACGACGAGGGGAGATCCGAAGTTATTACGGGCTCGGACGATGAGCTCCCATGCGTAATGGAGGCGATCTTCGCCTGTCCTACCGGGGCGATTCATATGGATGATTGATCAGTACAGTTCGGGACGCCTGTACTTCATCGCCGGGATCCCCCTGCGGAAGCGGTACATCCGCTCGGGGTCCAGCTCGGATGAGGCCCATCCCGCTCTATCATCAAGGGACGCCATTACCTCACCAAAGGGCGACACGATCATGGAATGTCCTCCCATCTCCGTGCTCCCGTGCAGGCCGCAGATGTTCACGCCTATCACGAAACACTGGTTCTCCACCGCCCTGGCCCGGAGCAGAAGCTCCCACTGGAATATCCTCTTCGCAGGCCACTGCGCCATGTACACGAGGATATGGGCGCCGTCAAGAGCATATTTTCTGGAGATCTCCGGATATCTGATCTCGTAGCAGATCAGCGGGCCTATCTTCACGTCACCCATGTGAAGCATATTCAGCTTATCCCCACACCTGAAATGAACGTCCTCGCCGGATGGGGAGAATAGATGTGTCTTGTCGTAATGCCCCAGTATCTCCCCGCCGGGGTCCAGGAGATACGCCCTGTTGACGATCCGACCCCCATCCTCCACCGCCAGCGTGAACATCAGGTGGGCGGAGAGCTCCATGGAGATTCCCCTCATGAAACGCATTACATCAGCCGATCTTCCCGCAATCTCCTCTAAATGATCGTAGTCAAATCCAGATGAGAACATCTCTGGAAATACAACGAGTTCCTGGCTTCCCTTAATATCATCGATAATATCCCTGGCCCTGGAGAGATTGACGTCACTATCTCCCAGCCTCAGCTCGGTCTGGACCACTGCAGCTCTAAGGGGTTCTCTCCAATCGGACTCATCCAGGTCCATGAGCACATACTCCTTTCTCACATAAGCTCCCGAAGGTCCATTATGATCCTGGTCCTGTCCACCTTTCCAACCCCGGTGTTCTTCAGCTGGCCGTCCTTGTAGAAGGCAAGCGTTGGGATGGACCGGATCCTCAGGCCTGTGGCGGTCTTGAGGTTCTTGGTGACATCCACTTTCCCGAAGGCGGCCTTTCCTTTCATCTCACCTGCGATGCTGTCCAGTAAAGGCGCGATCATCCTGCAGGGGATGCAGTTGGGCCCCCAGAAATCCACTACGGCTACGGGATATCCCGCAATAAACTCCCCATACTCAGCATCTGTCAATTCCACCGGTTTGTCTGGCCAATCCATCTGGTATCCTCCAGGTAAAAAGGCCTATGGCCTTTGCATATATAGGTGTTTTCAGGGCCTCACCAAAAGGGTGTATAGTTATATTTGAAAACCCTATTCCTTTCCGATGACCATGAGGCCGGAATGGAACGAGGTGCGCTGTCTGAGGTGCGTGGCATGTGTGGGCAGCTGTCCCACCGGAGCCCTATCCCTATCGGGGTGGAGGATCAAGCTGAACGAGGAAAAGTGCATAGGCTGTGGCCTCTGTTCCAGGATATGCCCGGTGGATGCACTGGGAGGCGAATAAGATGGCGGGCGAACACGTTGTGGATGCGCTCGTGATAGGGGGCGGGCCGGCAGGGTCCACCACGGCTCACGAGGTTGCAAAGGGCGGATTCAACGTTCTCATGATCGAGAAAAGGTCCGAGATCGGGATCCCCGTCAGGTGCGGCGAGGGCATCTCAAAGGATCTCCTCCCCATACTCAATTTAAAAAAGGACCCCTCCTGGATATGCTCGGAGATGGACGGGGCCAGATTGATATCTCCCTGCGGGAACACCATGGTCATCGGACCCGAGATCGCTGGCCCCGAGACGGGATTCGTCATAAGGAGGGAGGTCTTCGACCGTATGTTGGCCGAAAGGGCCGCTGCAGCAGGGGCGGACCTCTGGGTGAACGCGGAGGCGACCTCCTTCAAGAGGGTCGAAGGCGGGGCCGTTGTAAAGTGCGTACACGATGGAAAGGAGGTGGCCATCCACGCAAAGGTGGTCGTCGCAGCAGACGGGTTCGAATCACAGGTCGCCAGATGGGGGGGACTGAACACTGTTCTTGCCGAGCGTGATATCGACACCTGCATCCAGTACGAGATGATGGGCGTGGATGTGGAGGCGAAATATGCCGAGTTCTACCTGGGCAATAGATTCGCCCCTGGGGGATATATCTGGTCCTTTCCCAAGGGGGAGAACATCTCCAATGTTGGCATTGGCATGAACGCCACCTTTATCAAGAGGGGAGGGGACCCAAAGAGGTGTCTGGACGATTTCATCCGGAACAACGAGAGGTTCAGAAAGGGAACTATCACGGAGATCAACGCTGGAGCCGTAAGCGTCGGGCTGCCCATAGAAAAAACCGTTGCGGACCGGATGCTGGTCGTGGGAGACGCTGCGAGGATGATAGACCCCCTGACTGGAGGTGGTGTGTACACCGCCTGCATCTCCGGCCAGGAGGCCGGGAGGACGATCGTCAAGGCACTTGAAAATGATGACACGTCCGCAGAGGGCCTTGGCGGCTACGAACGGGCATGGCGCGATCGGGTAGAGAACCAGCTGGTGAGGAACTACCTTGCCAAGGAGAAGCTGCTCGACCTGGACGACGAGGTGCTCGACAAGGTGATCGATGGCCTCTCGGAGTACGACCTCGAGGAGGTCTCCACGCAGGAGCTCCTCCAGGGGATACTGAACAAACATCCGGAGCTGATGAACGAGCTGATGGGGGTATTATAAACTCCCTCATTATCGCCTCCCGCCCGATGTCAAACCCACCACGCGTACTATCAAT
>CBDVER010000322.1:0-2824 GCA_965373055.1 uncultured Thermoplasmata archaeon | reverse complement strand
GTCACAATGCACTCCCTGATGATCAGGGATGTGTTGATGATCAGGGTGTTGTTGCACTCCACATTGCCGGTCCACGTCTCATCCTCGATGTATCTAAGCTCCCTGGGCTCCCAGATCGGTCCCGAACCGTAATCCGGGTCCGAGCACGTCTGTGCGAGCGCGGTAATGGGGGTGATGACGATAGCGAGCAGTATGATATATACGACATGTGACCTCATTTGTATCACCAGATCAAAGAGAGCACCAGTTGCATCTACCTGTACCTTCACAGGTTGAACACTTACCGGAGCCTTTACACGTTGGGCACTCCTCCCCAAAATATTTTCCGGTACCATTGCATGAAGTGCAGTTGATCTCCCCGTTGCACCAGCTGCATTTCCCCGATCCGGAGCAGAAAGTGCAGTTCGGATCGGGTTTCCTCTCTCCTGGAGCTTCAACCTTCTCCTCTGCTGCCGGTTCCGTCCTATCCTCCTCTTCAATGGGCCTTTCAGGCTCTTTATCCTCTTGGCGCTCCTGCACGGGTTTCATCTTCATCTTCAGGAGGACCTTTTTCTTGAAGAACTGGCACTCCTTGTTGTTGGGGTCTATCTTGAGGGCGGTGTCGAAGAGGTTCAGGGCTTTCTTGAGCTTCTCCTCTCCCCCCTCTTTATAGGCCTTCTTGGCCATCTCCTTGAGGGAACGGATATTCTCTGATTCGCCCTTCTTTCCCTCTTTTTTCTTATCTACCTTCTTAACGCTCGCAAGGGCTTTTCTTGTCTCCCTGTACTCCTCAAGCTTGAATGGATCGGTGAGGGTCTTGGCGAACTCCTGCAACTCGGGTTTGCCCTTCGCCTCCTTGACGATCTCCTTCTTCAGCTTCAGGAGGGCCACGGTCTGGGGTTTGAACCTCTTGGTGTAATTCTGAACAAGGGTTTCGGTATCGCCATGGAGGAGTTTCTCCACGCCGGAGATATCTATTCCGGCCTTGCTCATGTTGTCCAGCTCCCTTCGCAGCTGTCCTCTTCTTTTCTCCTCATTGGCGTATTTTACCTTCAACTGCTCGAATCTGAACAGGACCTTCTTGGCGTTCTCGGGGTTCCACAGGTTATCCTTGATGAATTCCTCATCTTCTGGAAACCATCCTCTCTCCTCTGTGTCGAACTCCTTGTGGAACGCTTCCAGGGTCGCTATCGCCATTGTGGATTCCAGGATCGTTTTCTCGAGCCCGGCAATGGTCTTCTCTTTCACCATGATGTCCAGGATGTAATCCATCTGGAATCCCTGCCCTTTCCACACTTTCAGGAGCTCATTGAGCTCTTTTCGTTTCTCCTTGATCTTCTCGAGCTCCGAGACCTTCCTCTCGAGGTTTCTGTATTCGGTCCTAACGGCCTCCAGGTGTTCTGGATTCTTGATCTTGAGCATTATCTTCTGGACCTCGTCCCCCACCTCCCTGTGCCTGATCCCCTGAAGCCTTCCCTGAATATCGATCAACTCCTGTATCCTGGGCAACAGCTCCACATACATTTTTTCCCCCTCGATGGGGTCCCTGTTCATCATCTCGGTGAGCTTTATTATCAGGAATCCCCGCCCCTCCCACTCCCTGATCTTCGTTCTGATGTTCTCACTCTTGGACCTTTGATCCGAGATGGTTCCCCTGAGCTGGGCCAGTTCGACCTCGAGCTCCTCGATCTTCATCGGGTCGTTCAATTTCATGGAGAGATTGGAGATCTCCTCCTCAAATCCTTTCGCGTCAAGGGTGAATATCCTCTCCTTCAGCGTCTTCAGCTTTGTGACCCTGCGTATCAGGTCATTATACTCATTCTCAAGGGTCTCTATATCGCCGTCAAGCAATACCTCTATGCCTGCCACATTGTAGCCATCATCCCTGTACTTATGAACCGAACTTTTGATATCCTCTCTCCTTTTTATCTCCTCGTTTTGTTTCTTTGTCTGCTCTCTGTCCTTGAAGATCTCCCTGTCCAGGCTCAGGAGTTTTTCCACGACGGTATCCAGTTTCCATGGATCATCAATGATCTTCTCAACCTCATCCATTTCGGAACCAAGCCGCTTGGCGAACCCATCGTTCCTGATCTTGGTCAGTTTCGCCTTCTCCTTTGAGAGGAACTCGATATTGGTCTCGTAAATATTGAACTGTTGCTCCAGATAGGTCAGATCGTTATCGTTTTCCAGCAGGTCCTCGAGAGATGAGATATTGAGCCCCTGCCGCCTGTATCTGCTCATCCTGTTTGTTAGCACTTTATACTGGTTGTCGACCTCCTGAAAGTTGGAATGAAGTGTTTCAATACGCCTTTTCACATCGTCAAGGCGATCAAGCCTGAGCACCGATTCATTTACATCATCCAGTTTCTTCAGGAATGCTCCACCGACATGGTTGAACTCCTCACTCATGGAGCGGATCCTGTTCTGGAACACTTCCGCCTTCTCGATCTGCTGTCCTATGGATTGTAACCTCTTCTCCACCTCCTCGAAATTTCGTTTAAAGAGGCTGCCATCCGGCTCGAACAGGTATCCTTTCTCCCTCCATACGTGCGTTGATTCCTTCCACGAGTTCAACTTCTTCTCCCGCTCCTGATCGTTATCCCGTATGAGTGCGAAAACCCCTTTTCCCCTCCTTGATATTATCCTTTCCTGCGGTCTCTCCTCAGGTGGTTGGGCCATCTTCTCCTCTTTTATGATCTTTGGTTCTTCAACTGGAGGTGGGGTCGGTTCTTTCTTCGGCTCCTCCCCGGGTCTCTCAGCCTCCGCCTTCAGCCGTATCAATTCCTTTATGGCCTTTTGAGCCAGGGTATAGGACCTGGCAAGATCTCCGCTATCGAATGAGCTC
>CBDVER010000321.1:0-2832 GCA_965373055.1 uncultured Thermoplasmata archaeon | reverse complement strand
CCGGGTCTGCTGCTCCAACGCCATCAAGAACGCTATAAAGCTGAAGGAGATAGATCCCTCTGCGACGATATACATCCTCTATCGGGATATCAGGACATACGGATACAGGGAGGATACCCTCTACAGAAAAGCCAGGGAGAAAGGCGTTATCTTCCTCAGATACGAGGAGGGCGAGGACCCGGTGATGGAGGAGAGGGAGGGGAAGATCACCATCACCCTGAAGGAGAGGATACTTGGAAGGGATATCGTACTCCATCCGGACAAACTGGTCCTGAGCAGGGGGATGGTCCCGCAGGACAATGTAGAACTGGCCCAGCAGCTGAAGGTGCCGCTGACCTCCGATTCGTTCTTCTCCGAGGCCCACGTTAAACTCCGGCCGGTGGACTTCTCGGCGGACGGTATATTCCTGTGCGGCCTTGCCCACTCGCCCAGGTTCATCGAGGAGGCCATAATACAGGCGAAGGCAACCGCGGCCAGGGCCGTGACGATCATCTCCAGGGAGACCCTTGAGACCCTCGGGAGCATCGCCCACGTTAACCCCAGATACTGTGCGGGATGCAGAATGTGCATAGATGTCTGCCCCTACGATGCGATCGATTTCGACCAGGAGAAGAGGATAGCCGTGGTCAACGAGATCCTCTGCCAGGGGTGCGGAGCGTGTGCGACCGCCTGTCCGGGAGGGGTCTCACAGCAGAACACTTTCACCAAACGCCAGGTATTTGCTATGATAGATTCGTTCATGGAGGGATGATATGGAAGAATTTGAACCGAAGATCGTTGGCTTTCTCTGCAACTGGTGCTCCTACACGGGGGCGGACCTAGCGGGGACAAGCAGGATACAGTATCCGCCGAACATCAGGGTCATACGGGTCATGTGCTCGAGCTCTGTGGACCCCATTTACATCGTCAGGGCCCTCATGGAGGGGGCGGACGGGGTGCTTATCGGAGGGTGTCATCCGGGGGACTGCCACTACATCGACGGGAACTACAAGGCCAGGCGGAGGGTGGTCCTCCTGAAGAACATCCTGGAGACCCTGGGCATGGAAGAGGAGAGGGTGTGGATCCGGTGGGTCTCGGCATCCGAGGGGCAGAAGTTCGCGGATACGGTGACGGAGATGGTGGATACCATCAAGAAGCTGGGCCCCAACCCCATTCCCACGAGGTGGGACATTTAAGGAGGTGTGATGATGGAAGGTATTATTCTGGTAAAGGACGGGAACATCGCATCCGGCTGCAACGACCTGTTCAGGGGTTTCCTGACATCCGGCAAGCTTGATGCCCTGCTGGTATCCCGGGAGACGCCCAACGGTAAGATGGCGTTCCCGGCGTTGATCTCTGACCCCGATAAGCTGGGGTCCAACATACTCTCGCCGATCCTATCCGTGTCCGAGGCCTCCGAGATCTCCAGGATGACCATAAACAAGGGGTCGGACAGGCCCATTGGCGTGGTTATCAGGCCGTGTCAGGTGAGAGCCCTCACGGAGATCGTGAAGCTCAACCAGGCGAACCTGGAGAACATCGTGGTCATCAGCATGGACTGCCCGGGCACCATGGACATCAACACGTTCTCCAATCTACCGGAGGGGACCAGCCCCACGGGCATCGTCATGGACCACCTCCTGAAGGGGACGGATATCGATCAGTACCTCAGAAGCTCCTGCAGGACCTGCAAGGACCCCGTACCGGTGAATGCGGATATCACCATAGGCCTCTTCGGCGTGGACCTGGGCAAGGGTTTCCTCGTGCAGGCCCATACCGAAAGCGGGGAGAGGCTCCTGGAGGGCATCAAGCTGGAGGGGTACAAAGGGAAAAGGGAGGAGGCGATCGCGAAGGTGCGGGGTGAGAAGGATGCAAAGAGGGAGGAGTTCATATCCTCCAATAAGGAGATCAAGGGCATCGAGGCGATAGCCGACTTCTACGACAAGTGCGTGAACTGCCACAACTGCATGAACGCGTGTCCTATCTGCTACTGCAAGGAGTGCATATTCGACTCCTCCGTGTTCGATTCGGATGCCAACAAATACGTACACAGGGCGAAGAACAAGGGCATCATGAAGATGCCCGACGGGGCCCTGCTGTTCCACATCACCAGGATGAACCACATGATACTCTCATGCGTGGAGTGCGGGCTCTGCGAGCAGGCCTGTCCCAGCAACATCCCGCTCATGGACCTCCTCATACCCGTAGCTGAGAACGCCCAGAGGGAGCTGGATTACTATCCAGGAAAGGACCCGGACGAGAAGCTCCCGATGGTGGTGTTCAGGGAGGACGAATATCGATCGGTAGGAGAGAAGTAGAATGGACCCCATAGATTCCCGTGATCTGGATACGGACTTCAAGTTCGAGATAGCCAAGCAGGAGGGAGGCGAGGGGATCCTCAAGTGCTTCGCCTGCGGCTCCTGCACCGCCAGGTGTCCCGAGATGGAGGTGAAGGAGGAGTGGAACGCCAGGGAGGTGATCCGCAAGGCGCTCCTCGGCATGAAGGAGGAGGTGTTCAGGTCGGAGTTCCTCTGGATCTGCTCGGCCCACTACACCTGCCTGGAGAAGTGCCCGCAGAACGTCAACGTCAAGGGCGTCATGAACCAGATCAGGAACGAGAGGCTCAGGGAGGAGGCCAAGGGAGATAGTGGAAAAGAGGAGAAGAAATTGGACCCGGATTTCAAATACAGGATAGCCGAGGGGCCCACTGGCGGGGACCTGTACGAGTGCTTCGCCTGCGGGACCTGCACGGCGGGATGTCCCGAAAGGGACCTCGACCCGCTCTATTCCCCCAGAAAGGTCATCAAGAGCTCACTTCTTGGGATGAAACAGAAAGTGTACGATAACAGGTTC
>CBDVER010000320.1:0-2833 GCA_965373055.1 uncultured Thermoplasmata archaeon | reverse complement strand
AGGACATCATGTATCAGGTGATCGAACCTGTACTTACCAGGAGGGAACAGAAACTACTGGATTTTTTATTACTGGCCATACAGGAGAACATCGACATCGACAGAGGTGAAGTCGATGATGTGGAGAACGAACAGAGGATACGCATCCAGATGAAAAAACTGCTATCTCTGGCGGGACAGAAGGCCAACGTCCAAACTTTTGAGAGGATATTCTACTATCTGTCAAACCACTTCCTTGGGTACGGCAAGATACAGGTGATGATGGAGGACCCTGACCTTGAGGATGTCTCCTGTGACGGGACCGGCATACCCATATTCGTGTTCCACAGGGATTACAAGAACACGAGGACATCCATCAAATGGTCGGATGAAGATGATCTGAACAGTTACGTGGTAGGCCTTGCACAGAGATCCGGAAAATCGATATCCATAGCCGATCCGATACTTGATGGAACCCTACCTGACGGGTCCAGGTTGAATGCGACCTACGGCAAGGAGATAACGACAAGAGGATCATCGTTCACGATAAGGAAATTCAAGGAGGATCCTCTTACGATGGTAAACCTGATACTTTTCAGAACGGTATCTCCGGAGATGGCAGCACATCTCTGGCTGGCCGTTCAGTACGGGGATTCCATGATGGTCTCGGGAGGGACTGCATCCGGAAAGACCACAACACTCAATGCGGTGAGCCATTTCATCCCCCCATCATCCAAGATAATAACGATCGAGGATACAAGGGAGATGCAGCTGCCTCATCTGAACTGGATCGCCGGACTCACAAGGGAGAGGAAAGGGGAGGGGACAGGGCAGAGTATCGATATGTACACCCTTCTCGTGTCAGCTTTGAGGCAGAGGCCCGAATACATGATCATCGGTGAGGTGAGGGGAAAGGAGACCATGGCCGTCTTCCAGGCAATGGCGACGGGCCAGGTCACATATGCAACGATACATGCAGATACCGTTGCCGCCATTGTTCACAGGTTGGAGAACCCTCCTATCAATATACCCAGGATATTGATACTGGGCCTTAACCTGGTCCTTTTACAGGCACAGGTAAGGGTGAGAAAGAAAAGGACGAGAAGGATCAGGGAGCTCACGGAGATCGTTGGAATAGAACCGACGACCAACGAGATCGTGTCAAACAAGGTATATTTCTGGAATCCTGCAAAGGATGAGTTTCGGTTCTCGGGACACTCCAGGCTATATGAGAAGATAATGGACCGTGAGGGAATTACACAGGAGCAGATCATCGATGAGGTCAACAGGAGAGCAGATGTTCTCAGGTGGCTGGCCTACAAGGATGAGACGAATTACGTGAGCGTCGCAAAGGTGGTTAACGAGTATTACAGGGACCCAACCCCTCTTGTGGAAAGGGCGAGATACGAGCTGACCTCATTGAGGATAAAGAAACCCGATCTGAAGTTGTAGATATCTCATTTGTGATGTGTATAGACCTTGATAAGCCCATCCTCGGAGATGTGGGCAAGCTCCATTCCAAGGTGTTTTGCGGAATCGAATATACGATCGTCCCTGTAGAACTCACCGTAAACGATCTTCTCTATTCCAGAATTTGCCATCAACTTGAAGCAGTTCCAACAGGGGCTGGCCGTGACGTATGTCTCACCACCCTTCAATGATACCCCGTTGCGGGCTGCCTGAGCGATCGCATTTGCCTCGGCATGTACGGTTCTGGTACAGTGTCCCCCCTCCATCATGTGTCCAACCTCGTCACAGTGGGGCATTCCCCGTATCGAGCCGTTGTATCCGGTGGCAAGGATGGTCCTGTCCCTTACAATGACACAGCCAACGTGTTTTCTGTGGCAGGTCCCCCTTGTGGCTATCTGCCGTGCGATCTTCATGAAGTAGATGTCCCAGCTGTCCCTTTCAGGTTTCTCACCCTCGTCGAAGACGATCTTCCAATTTCGATCTCCAACGGGAATATCATCAACGCTTTTTACCATATCCCGGTGAAGGCCATTCTGATATTTTAAGAGAACCCGAGGAGCTCATCGTGCAGTTATTTTTATATCATATTGGCGATATTTATCATCGATCAGTTTGGAAACACTTCTAGCGTTCACCGGGAAATCGTATATTCGCAACGGGCTCATATGGTTCATATACAACCTTGCCAGGCCTCTGCCACCATGTTGGATCAAGAATCTGATATACAGGATGGGAGGTGCTCATATCGGCAGGAGGGTTTTCATAGCACCCTATGCGGTGATAGACCCCGTTGCTCCTGAAATGATACACATGTAGGATGATGTTTTCATAGGATGGGGGGCGATAATACTCTCCCATCAGGTGGATCAGAACCCCTCTTCCCTGGGCGTTGAGAGAAAATATACAGAAAGGGAGGTCCACCTGAAAAAAGGATGCATGATCGGTGGCCTATCCACCGTGAGAGGAGGGGTGACCGTGGGGGAAGGGGCAGTCGTCGCATCAAACTCACTGGTATTGAAGGATATACGGCCACATACACTCGTTAAAGGGGTTCCCGCAATAGAGGAGAGATGAGGTGGATCTATCTAACAATTACATTCGACCTTTGGATACCTTTTATTTATACGACGTGCATATTCGGTATGGGTTCTTTCATGAGTAGATCATCGAGGGTATATTTCGCCGTTTTGTTCGTATCGGTCCTTATATTTCCGGGTATCATCGAAAGTGGATCTGGAGATGAAGGGGAGGATGATATCTTCGAAACAGTTTACGATGAGATGGATCGCATTCCGATATTCGATCAGGTGGTGGAAGTGCCCCCAGGAGGGGAGACGAGAATCCATATCAACGAGACAGGGGCCCCATCGATCCAGGGATACAGG
>CBDVER010000319.1:0-2840 GCA_965373055.1 uncultured Thermoplasmata archaeon | reverse complement strand
CTCCGTAGATGGGCTCCCAATTTTTGATAGGATTTAAAGATGACCGCCGAATATGGATTGCCCGTCTCCAGCTGATCCGCAGCCTTCTTGATGATCCTCTTGAGAGCCTTCAACCGCCTCTTCTTCTCTATCCAGCGATAGAAGAAGAACAGGCTGACGATCAAGATTATCAACAGCAACAAGGATAGGAATATTATCATCGCTACCGGAACTGAAGCAGATGTAGGTGATGTCGCCTCCCAATAGGATGCTGGAAGCGTTCTGGTGCTTGATGTGAAATAGTGTTTTCCAACAAATGTCACCTTTATGGTAAGGTTATCGAATTCCTTTCCATCGGGGATGACGAACGTTGCTCCGGTCGCGGTGTCCTTGAACTTCTGGGTGAAGTTGAAGGTGATCTTGCCGCGGGAGTCCGTGATACCCCTTGTAGTATTGGTATAGGCACCCATACTGAGGTTAAACCAGACGGTCGCATATGATACGGGTTCTCCGCTTGAATCCGCCGTGGCTCCCTCGAGTACCCTGAAGGAGAAGATCCAATCCTCGATCTCATCTTCCATCAGATCGATCTTCCTGTCACCATCCTGATCAACAGGCCCTACCTGGATCATATCAACCCTTGTGGACGACCAGATCTCCGCATCGGTGATATTTAATGATGAGCGATACAATGGCACTCCAACATCAACAGGTTCTGGAGTGAACTCCACCATCACCGTAACCTTGCCCACGTCGAGGGTAGAAGGTACGTTGGTGGTCTTGATCTCGAACATCCCCCTGAACTCTGCGCTGGTCTGGGTCTTGTCGACACCCATTCTCAGGATCTCATCGCCCTGTTTCAGGTAGGCCGTGATCAACATATTGCCAATTCCCTTCTGTTTCGGCTGGCCTTTGAAGGATTCCACCAGCTGACCTGCGATCCTGGCCTCTCCGTTTCTCACCAGGACACCAGGGAAGGACTTCTCATCAAGGACCACCGCGGTCTCGGATGTGATGTAGAACTCATCCGGAACGGCTATTATATCCATGTATGCATCATTCGGATAGTACCTGATCCCGGACGGACCATCGGGAAACTGAACGGAGCCTCCGAACTTAGCCACGATAAATGACCGTCCAACGTTCACATCCTCACCGATGGTATATTCTTCGAAAATGAACTTACCTATCGAATTTGTTACCGCCGAGCCGATCAAAATGCCCGGTCCCCCGGATTTGAGGTCATCGTAATTTCCGGTATAATCATCTTTTCTGTAGATGCTTACGGTCCTATTACCGATCCCTACCCCTCTATCATCCAGGAGTTCTCCCTTGATCTCCACCGCCTTACCCTTAACCCCGGTACTGGCATTTACCTCAAGCTGTGTAAATGAAACAACGGAGAACGGCATACCGTCGAAATCCCTGTAATTGGAGCTGTCGTAATAGTTGGAATAGAACTCGGCAGAAAATACCACCAGGACCGGAACAGGCCCAAGGGCATGGCTGGTCTCGATCTTTATATCTATCTCGAACTCCCCATCCTCTTTGGTCTGAAGCTCGAATTCCTGCTGCCAGGACTTGCTGAACCCCCAATAAAGGGTGATATCCTCATAGGCCACCCCCTCATTGATCGATCCTGGGGTTTGTGAAAGGTCCTTGAGCTTCCCGCGGATCCTAGCATAGTTCCAGTTGTATGTCCGACCATCAGGACCTACAAAGGGTTTTCTGGTAATGAAGGTGTTCAACGGCATCCCGTTGGAATCCCTATCGTTGAAGTCGGGTTCGCCGTTCTGGTTCTGGTCGATCCAGAGGCTCATATCTGTCTTCGCCCGAACCTGATATTTGGTCTGGTTCTCACTATTAGTATAGTATAACAATGGGATGTGCATGGGATCGGTCTTGAAACTGGTCTCGACCATGATCGTCCAGTCACCAAGGACGATATCCGATCTGATCTCGAATCCCACCGAGAAGGTCCCGTTATCATCAATGACGGTCTGGTCAGGCCAGTAGTTCTCGTAATTGTTGATGTCACCCCACCACATGCGGAAAGAATATTCATGTGCGTAATCGTATCCGCCTATCTTGAGCCTTGGGCCCTCTTTTACCTTGTCCACCTCGTACTTGATCTTATCGACAATGGATCCGTTTATCCAGATGGAATCTCCCCTGTACACATAGGTCTTCATTGTGGTCGGATCGCCGACATCGAAGATCACGGCGGTGGGCCTTCTCACATGGATCGTGACCGATGCGTTGCTCGGGTTCCAGTAATAGTTGTTCGTCTTGTTGAAGGCGGGGCTGAACTCAACAGTGATCGTATGAGGGCCTGCGGTTACCCTCTGCGGAACTTCCCAGGAGAAGTCGAAAATCGACCAGGGTTTTGTGGAGGATGGATTCGCATGGGTTTCGGATATGAACTCCCCATCGAAGAACATCCTCATCGTCTTTGCACCCATATTCGTTTCCGGGACTGAGATATCCTCTATCTTCCCGTCAAGGGTGAACGTATCTCCGATATCGACCACCGACTCGTGAAGCGTGAAGGATGTCTGCGTATTGTGCCATATCTCCACATACATCCTCTTCTCATATCCACGCCTGGCGATGAATGCGTAAGGGTCCTCGTCCACCTCGCCATCGCCATCATCATCACGGCCGTTGTAGAGCTCCTCATCTACCCCTTCCGCATTGTTCAGGGTCTTGATCCCGGGGTAGCCGTCATCGGCTATCCCATCCCCGTCATCATCAACGCCATTGTACCATACATCAGGCGCTTCAGGTGCCCCTACAGCGTCTATCCCGGGCCTGCCGTCATCTATGCCTTCATCTATGAATTCATCAATGGCTCCGTCTCC
>CBDVER010000318.1:0-2867 GCA_965373055.1 uncultured Thermoplasmata archaeon | reverse complement strand
GGCATCTGAGGAGATACCTCTCCGAAGGTTAGACGAATCTCTGGATTCGTTGGCATCTGAGGAGATACCTCTCCGAAGGTTAGACGAATCTCTGGATTCGTTGGCACGGCGAAGGTAAGAGTAATCTTTCGATCATTCCTCTTCCTCGTCTCCACCAGGCGCGCCCCACCCGATCTTGTCCCAGTTCCTGGACAGTTCCGCCTTTATGCCGGGGCCTATCGCCGATATCTCCATCCTCTCCTTCCGGATCATCCTCTCGACGAAACGTATCCTCCGCCTCAGCCCCGCCCTGTTGGCGTTCTGGATCTCCAGCCCCGGCCTCCTGTTGACCTCTATGACCAGGACCCCTCTTCTATCGTCCACCGCCAGGTCCACGCCTGCAAAACCCATTCCCATGGCGTCCGAGGCGGCGGATGCCGTCTCCATGATCTCCTCCCACATGTTGAAGCGGAATCCGACCAGGGAGCGTCCGGTCCCGGGGTGCTTTCTGGAGCTTTTCCTTCCTATCGTACCCGATATTATCCGCCCCTCCGATATCGATATGCCTGCGGCGAAGGCCCCCTGATGGACGTTCGCCTTGCCTCCAGAACCCTTGGTCGGAAGCCTGGTCATCGCCATGATCGGGAATCCCTTGAAGATCACCACCCTGATGTCCAGAAGGCCCATCGTCGCGAGCTCCCTCAGCCTTCTGGAGAGGATGATCCTCTCCTCTATCATGGCAGTATCCGGGGTGCCTCCCAGATATCTGCCGTTGATTATCCTCATTGCATGGCGGACCAGGTAGGAGGCCTCGACACCTTTTCCCGACGTGAGGATGAACTTCCTGGCAACGATCCTCTCTATCACGAGGATCCCTGTGCCACCGTGGCCCTGGCTGGGCTTGATGACGAAGCCCTCCCTCCTTGTGGCCAGCCAATCCTGAAATGATATCAGCTCCTCCTCGGCACCGACGGTCATAAGCGTCTCGGGGATCGGGATCCCCGCCTGGCCGAGCATCTCCTTCTGGTACAGCTTGTCCATGGATTCCATCAGGTTCCGGGGGTTGTACTTCTTCAGGTAGCCCCTCCAGACCTCCTTTTCGAGTATGTCGCCCTTCCCGTAAAATGAGACGGGGAGCCTCATGCTCCCCTCGCGCCTGAGCTCACGCTGGACCTGCCTGAACCGGTAGGGCCTCCTTAGCAGACGCCCGAGCCATCCCGCCCGTCTTCTCCTTCGAACCATCAAGTTTGACCACCAACCATGGGATCGCAGCCTGGATGACCTTGGATGGACCTACTCTCGTTTATATTATGTGATGGCCATCCCCGGGAACCCTCTCGATCACCATTCCCTCGATGTAAATGGGTTCGAGCTTCTGTGAGACCCTCAGGGCCGTCTGAAGCTTTCTCCTATGGTCGGAGTGCACGGTGTAAAGCAGGTCGCCCTTCCTCACCTTGTCGCCCTTCTTCTTGTGCAGGTAGATCCCTCCATATTTCTCGTGCGGACAGCCTGCGGCCCTGCATATCTTCACTATCGATCTGTTGTTGATCGAGGCGACGTATCCGTCCTTGGGTGCACGGACCTCATCGATGTAACGGCTCTCCCTGATAACTCCCGAGCTGATCTCCTCAAGGTCACATCCCTGGGCCCTTATGATCTCCTTGAACTTCTCGAGGGCCTCTCCGCTCTTCAGGATCTCCTCCGCCCTGCGTTTACCATTTACGTGCGTCCCTCCCATCTCCAGGATGATGCCCGCGATCGATAGGGCCTTCTCCACAACACTTGAGGATGGGGTCTCCCCCTCCAGTACCTGGAGGGCCTCCTTCACCTCAAGGGCCGGTCCGATGGCCCTTCCGATCGGCTGACCTCCGTAGGTTATGGCGCACTCGACATGTATCCCGATACCTTCGCCTATCTCGATGAAGTCCCTCGCGTACTTGCGCGCCAGGGCCATGTCCGGGACCTTCGTGTTCTCCCCGGTTGGTATGTCTATAAGTAGGTGATCCGCCCCCACCGCCTTCTTCTTTGCCAGGACGGATGCGATCACCTGGGAGTAGGGGTCTATCGCAAGGGGATACTCGGCCCTTATGATGATATCATCCGCCGGTGCGATGTTGACCCCACCTCCCCATGCGATCACACCGCCCACGGTTTCCGTTATGTTCTTGATGCGGTGCGAGGGCAGCGTTACATTCGCTATCGTCTCCAGGATGTCCGCGGTGCCCCCGGCGGAGGATATCGCCCTGGAGCACGTCTTGGGAATGAGGAGCCCTGCGGCCGCCACGATCGGGACCACGATAAGCGTGATCTTGTTGCCCGGAGCCCCCCCTATCGAGTGGAAATCGTAGATGGGCTCCCCATCGATATCGATCACCTCACCGGTCTTGACTATGCTCATCGTCAGGTCCTTGATCTCCCGGTTGTTCATCGGGTTGATGTAGGTGGCGGTAACGAAGGCCGCCAGCTCCACGTCCGAGAGGAGATGGTTCGTTATGTCCTCCGTGAGCATCTGGATCTCCTCGGTCTCCAGCTCCAGGCCCTTCATTATCTTCTTGATTATCTCTATGGACCGGGGCCTCTGGGCCGGCACCATCCTGACCTCCTCTCCCCCCGTCACCTTCAGGATGCCTCCGCCCCTCTTCAGCACGCCGATCGAGCCGGCCCCGACCACGGAGTCCGTCAATTCCACAAGTGCGGTGATGGAGTTATCCTCCCTGGAGACCTTGACCCTATCCAGGGCCCTCAGGCCGAGTACGTGGGCGTCACTGTGGTTCAGGACAACGGTAAAATCCGCGGGTTCCAGGTCTATCGTGACCACCTTGAACGTGTCCGGCATATCCTCCTCATAGATCTGTTTGATCTCTTTTTTCATGATCTTCCCCTTCTTT
>CBDVER010000317.1:0-2887 GCA_965373055.1 uncultured Thermoplasmata archaeon | reverse complement strand
TTTCGACACATACGCCATTGAACCCTCGTTCCCATCCATTGAAGGATGGACGGTGGAGCTGGACACTGTCACTATTCAACTGGGCTCCATGGGCCGCGATACCATCGTGGTCTGGGTGACACCGTCCATCGAGGCGTCGGCGGACGAGGTGCTCTCCATCAAGGTGAGGGCGACGTCGTACGGGGACCCATACGTCCTTGACGATGTCTGGATCAACACGACGGTGAGGTATGTGGGCGGCGGAGCACTCACGATGGCGCCCAGCTGGAGCCCGCTGATATGGAGATATCCGGGGGAGCTGGCCACCTTTACCATTGACCTTGTAAATCTAGGGAACGGGAACGATACGTTCGATCTGAGGGCCACCATCGGCTCCCCTGACTGGTATGTGGAGATAGATACAGGGGGGGGAGGGTCGGGGAGCACCGCATCCGTGTTCATCCCCAGGGGCGAGAGCATCCGTTTCAGGGTCAACGTCACCCTCCCGGGCTTCGCAGAGGTCACAAGCCAGGAGGAGCTGGAGGCGCTCATGATCGTGGCGGGTATGAAGATGGGTGTGGTGGTGGAGGCCAGCGCCCAGGGTGATCGGACGACGGTGTGGAACCGGAACCTCACCGTGGGGGTCCTTCAGGAGTACAGGTCGACCATAAAGCACACGGCAGGGTACGGTGAGAACCTCGAGGTGCTGGTGGGGGAGGTCGCCAACTACAGGGTTTACATTGATAATATCGGGAACGGCCAGGACAACCTCACCGTTATCCCCGGGGGGAGCATGAGGCACCTCTCCTGGCTGGATATGTACGCCGGCCCATATTCACTGGCCCCGTTCACCGGAACCGATATGGAGCTATTCGTGGTCCCCGACCCCAATGACCTACCGGGATACGGCGAGATCATCTCGTACTCCCTCGCATCCATGGCAGGTGACGATCAGACCTACAGGACCATCGCCCTCACCTGCACCATCGTAATGTCACGCCTTGGAGCTGTGGAGATGGATGTGGACCTGGGGGCGGAAGCATCGATAGCGGTCACCATATGCAACATGCCAGACCCGGGTGAGACGCCAACGCCCGGCATTCCCATGCTCAAGAACCACATAATAGGGGTCTCTCTGGACATGGAGGGTGATTTCAGCGCGGGCTGGTCCGTTGCCACACCCTATATCTACCTCAACATGACCTACCCCTACGATATCCGGACGGTCCATGTATCGATCCTGGCGCCACCTGACCTTCTGGCGAACTCGTTTATCGGCAGGTTCATAGTCGTTGTGGACGGGGGGCTCGGGAAGGAGGAGACGGATGTGGTCGTGGCACACGCGGTGTACTTCGACGCTTTCATATCACATGACCTGACCACTTTTTCCAATCTCTACGAGGGGGGAAAGGGGAAGGCCGCCATAACCATCATGACGTACGGCACCAGGCCCCAGGAGAACATCACCGTTATGGTCACGGTAGGGGGGAAGGTCGTGGATGTCGTAAATGCAGGACCTGCCAACCCGCAGTTCTTCCTTGACGGCCAGCCCATTGTGGTGACGGTCGAGTTCGACCTGCCCTCCCTGAAGTGGTACGAGAAGGGCAAGGAGTGGGACATCGAGATAGTGATAGATCCAGAGGACAGGATCGTGGAGAACACCATCGAGGGGAGTGGGACGTCCGAATCCAACAACGTTCTGACAAAGCAGTTCACTGTCAAGAACTACGTTCCCGGGATCCCGTTCATGCTCCTCTCCACGGTGATCCTGATAATCATCACGCTGGCAGGCGTGATCGGGTTCTTCTTCCTGGATCGGAGGGACAGCTGGTTCCTTCTCCTTCTGGCACCGGGATTGACGGGAATGTTCGCGCTTATATTCTACATCCCGCTCGAGCAGACCACCGACGCATCATCCTCCAACTCCCTGGGCCTTTTGATCATCCTCCTCAACCTGCTGTTGATCATCCCCGCGCTGATATTCCTCTACACCCGTTCGGGTGACGCATATATCCTGCACCGCATTCGAAAGGCGAGGGGGGATGATGATGATGAGAACCTGAGGCTGGAGACCACCAGTAACTTTTTCAAACCCTATATGATCGCTTTTCTTGGCGGCCTGTTATCCATAGCTGTCCCTGTGTTCCTCTGGACGGTCCCCGGGGCGCTGGATTCCGACCAGACGATATTGAATGCCCTCACCGGAGAGGCCGCCTTCCCCATATGGGCACTGCTGATCATCGTACCCATGGCCTCCCTGGGCATCCAGGTCCTGCTGCAGGAGATCAAGAAATCCTCTCTCAGGTCAATAATATCGGCAAGATATGAACTCGAGAGGCTCAGGGACGAGATAAAGGAGGGGTTGGATTGAGCTCCGAGGCTGTGGATGTCAATCCTCAGGATATGATAATAGAGGCGGAGAGGGCCCTCTCGGAGGGCAGGTTCCTCAAGGCCAGGTCCTACACCTCAAGGGCCCGTGGGGTCATGCAGAGGACCCTTGAACTCCACAGGAGCTTCATGGGGGCCCTGAGGGATTTCCTCGAAAGGATAGACGATATGGAGGAGAAGGGCTATGACGTCACCGAGGCCCGGGACATCGTGGAGAAGGCCAGGTCAAAGGCGGTGAGGTCCCGATACGAGCAGGCCATCAGGGTCGTGAGCATGATAGAACCTGCCCTGAAGCGGGCGACCTATCTGCCCTTCCCGCTCCTCAACAAGAACGTGGACATACTCACGGTCATCAACTTCACGGGCGGAAACCTGAACTACACGGTGAGGATAGAGAATCCCACCACAAAGCCCCTGGGCGAGATCATCATAAAACCGTTCATCCAGGAGGGGATGTTCCAGCCGGTCAAGGAGAGGGCCTATGGCGTTATCGATTCGCTCAGCTACAAGGAGTCTACCT
>CBDVER010000316.1:0-2896 GCA_965373055.1 uncultured Thermoplasmata archaeon | reverse complement strand
GACGGCGGCAAGACCGGGGTGGCGATCGCCCTTGCCGAGCGGCTGCAAAACGGGGGAGTCCCGGTGGCGGGCTTCGTACAGATAGGTGAGCGTGAGTCGGGCCGCAAAGTGGGTTTTAGACTCCGTGATATCGCCACCGGGGAGGAGGCGGGGCTGGACAGGATCGTTAAGGGGTTGGACCTCTCATGGACCCGGTTCGAGGAGGCGGGGGACGGCGGAAAGATAATGGTCCTGCTGGAGGCCACCGCGGGCCAGGGGACGAACCTGGGATACAAGTTCGAGCATCTCGCCTACTTGAAGGAAAATGTCTCCTTCGGGGAGAGGGTTGGGATCTGTTTCGACACATGCCACGTCTACGCCTCCGGATACGACATCAGGACGCCGGAGGGGTACGATGAGACCATAGGGAAGTTCGACGATGTTATCGGCATTTCAAACCTCAAGGCGTTCCACATGAACGACTCCATCAAGGGGCTGGGCTCCAGGGTGGACAGGCACACGCATATAGGGGAGGGGGCCCTCGGCCCGGAACCCTTCGATCTCATAGTTAACGACGGACGGTTCGAGGAGACGCCGATGATACTGGAGACCCCCGGAGGAGACGTGTACGACAGGAAGAACCTGGCCCTCCTGCGCGGGATGGTCCGGGGATAAACAAAGCAAAGGTGTTGACATATCATGAAGGTCCTTCTGAACGAGAAAAATGTGGAGATCGGGGGCATGTCCACTCTGGACGATGTCAGAAGGTCGCACAAGGCGGATGCGGATATAATGATCGTCAACGGCTTCCCGGCGGGTCCGGACCACCTCCTCCATGAGGGGGACAGCGTAACGCTTATCAGGAGAGGAGAGGTGGTAGGCAAGGAGGAACTTGAGGCGTTGATGTCAGCGAGGCATACCCCCGGAGTACATGCGAAGCTGAAGGGGTCCTTTGTGGGGATCGCCGGGGCAGGCGGGCTGGGATCGCACGTGGCCATGGCCCTTGCGAGGATCGGGGTGGGGAGGATATTGATCGTGGATATGGACGTGGTGGAGCCCTCCAACCTCAACAGGCAGCTGTACAAGATCGACCAGATAGGGGGGCCCAAGGTGGAGGCCCTGGCAGGGAACCTAAGGGAGGCGAACCCGTACGTCAGGGTAGATATCCGGAACGAGGAAATTACAATCGAAAACTGCGTGGAGATATTCAGGGAGTGCGACCTGGTAATAGAGGCGTTCGACACGCCAAAAGCAAAGGCGGACCTGATCAATACCATACTATCCGGGCTACCGGAGATGAGGGTCGTGGCCGGCTCCGGATTGGCGGGATACGGACCGAGCAACAGCATAAGGACGGAGAGGTTGGGAAGGCTGTATATCTGCGGGGACAGGCAGTCGGAGGCGGGAGAGGGCAGTGGCCTGATGGCCCCAAGGGTCATGATCACGGCGGGCCATCAGGCGAACCAGGCGGTCAGGATCCTCCTAGGCGAGGAAAACGTGGAGTAAAGATCGATCCTATCTCAAAAGGCAGGATAGATATGGAGTTTTAATCCAATAGCCTATGTTCTGGACTATAACTATTAATCGAATAAGGCCGAATTATGGTCATGATGGGCGCTCCCTCCAAATGTCCCTCCTGTGGAGAGTTGAATTCATCCGACCTGGACTACTGCGCCATATGCGGCATCAGGTTCACCAGGGCCCAGCAGAGCCCTCAGGGAAGGGGGCCGAGCAGAAGAAAGCTGAACAGGGAGGCGAAGCTGAAGCTCAAGAGGGAGAGGAAGAGGGGCGAGCTCACCGAGCTCTTCAAGAGGAAGAAGATAACACTCGAGCAGTACAGGAAAGGCCTGAAGAAGCTTGGATATACCACCGACATCGACAAGGCCGAGGAGTTCAAGAAGTTCATCAGATCACAGATAAAGGAACTTAAGGAGATGAAGGTCCCACCCCAGGGCGGGCCCACGGAAAGATACGACCCCTACGCATCAAGGGCGGAGCTCATGAGGGATAAGAGCGGGGAGGTCATGACCGATTTCATGGTCAAGGCGGCCCCCGCGAACAGAAGGGAGATGGGGGCCATCATGGATGCCCCCTCTGCAGGCGGCCCTGGGCAGGGGCCACTCTTCACCGAATCACTCTTTACAAGGGAGGCCGAACCCAGGATGCCTTCGCCGGGAGGATACGCGACCAGGACGGCTGCGGATAAGCCGAGCATAGGGAACATAGTCAAGATGCCCATCCTGGAAAAGAGTCCCCCTGCCCGTCCCCCTGACAGGAGATCCCAGCGGAGGAAGTTGAGGATGACCTGGGACGAAGACGAATCAATAGATTCGTCACATCCTCACCGAAGTGTCGGTTCAGACGAGGATGAATCCGAAGAGGAGATGGACCTGGAGGAAGATGAGTTCGTGATCGATCTGAACGAGGAGGAGTTCGAAGAAGAAGATGAGTTCGTGATCGAAGATGACGGGGTGGAGAGGACGAAGAAGGAGGTTAAGGTGTGGTGGGAGGATGAGGAGGACGACTGGTGGGACGAGGAGGAAGAGGGAGAATCCGGCTGGTGGGACGACGAGGATTGGGAGCTGGAGGATGAATTCCAGGAGGAGGAGGAGGAGGAGTTCGATATTGACGAATCAGTGGATTCGTCATACCCTCACCGAGGTATCGGTTCGGAACTCGACGAGGAGGAGGAAAAGGTAGGGAAGAAGAAGGGAGTGAAGGTGTCGTGGGAAGATGATGAAGATGATTTCGAGATAGAAGCCTGACCCAAAGAGATCACGACCTTGAACCATTACAGCCTAACTTCGACATATGAGTATTCATGAGTATCAAAGTGAGGCCTCTCCCAACATTGACAGGCTAAGATCCTGATGAATCAGTAGATTCATCCAACCTTCACCGAAGTATCGGTTCAGAT
>CBDVER010000315.1:0-2909 GCA_965373055.1 uncultured Thermoplasmata archaeon | reverse complement strand
CGGGATCAACAGCCACAGATGTCTGCAGATGACCCCTGTCGCGAACTCGTGCAACCACATGTGCGTGTACTGCTGGCGCTATCAGGGCAAGGACGATCTGAACGTTGATTGGGACGACCCCGTTTCGATAGTGGATGGCTCGATAGAGGCTCAGAGGAAGCTCGTATCGGGCTACAAAGGGGATGAGAGGTGCGACCTGAAGATGTGGGAGGAGGCCCGAAACCCCAACCAGGTGGCGATATCGTTGACCGGGGAGCCGACGCTCTATCCGTATCTGGGGGGGCTGATCGGGGAGTACATGAGGAGGGGGTTCTCAACGTTCCTGGTGACCAACGGGACGACGCCGGAGGTGTTGAGGGACCTTGAGACGCTGCCGACCCAGCTGTATATTTCTGTGGACGCTCCCAACGAGGAGATATACAAAAAGATATGTCTCCCCAAGATAAAGGATGGTTGGAGCAGGATCAAAGAGACGCTGGAACTGCTGCCTTCGCTGGATACCAGGACCGTCTGCAGGCATACGCTCGTGGAGGGTTTGAACGTGGGATACGAGGAGGAGTATGCCAGGCTGGATATGTTGGCCGAGCCCAACTTCATAGAGCCGAAGGGGTACGTTCACGTTGGATATTCCAGGGAGAGGCTGGAGCGTGAGAACATGCCCTCCATCGAGAGGATCCGTGAATTTGCGGGGAAGATCTCGGAATTGACCGGATATGAGGTTGTGGGCGAGATGGCGCCTTCGAAGGTGGTCCTGCTTTCCGATGGTAAAGTGCCCATGATGATCGATAAATTGTGACGCTCGTAAGGCAAATTTAAGTATTAACCATAATTGTTATATAGGTCACTATACTATAATTATATAGTAATTAAAGGTGAACTATAATGGGCGAGCTAACGACGATCCAGATAAGGAAATCCACATCTCGTTCTATCAAGGAGACGATGATCTACAGAAGGGAGACCTACGATGAGGCCATAGTCAGGTTGGTGGAATTGTTCAACAGCGTTGAGAGGAAGAACCAGTATGATGAGTTCCTTCACAAGGTCCAGCAGAAGAAGATGAGAGAGCTCTGGGACAACGAGGATGACGGGGAGTGGGACGATGTTTAGAAGCGGGGACGTGGTCCTTGCCTCGGTGCAGTTCACGGATACTTTCGAGATAAAGAGCCGTCCTGCAGTGATCCTGTTCGAGGAGATGGGAAACGTTGTGATAGCAGGGATGACCAGTAATACGAGAATGAAGGGAATACCTGTCACCGTAGAGGAAGGGGCGGTCAAGGATAGCGTTATCAAGACGAATTATATCTTCACCATATCCAGGGATATGATCTCAAAGAGGCTTTTCAAATTGAGCAAGGAGAAGAGGAAGCTGGTTTACGATTCGATCACAGGTTCTTTGGAAGGCCTTCTTTAGACCAGTACTCGGGATCCCTCCTGACCTTTTACGATTGGTCAAACATCGGGACAAGGTGGCCGGATCGATGAGGGCGCGGTCATTGGTCGAAGGCCCGAACATTGATCCTCGGACATTTTCAGGTTTTTCCTGGTCGAATGATTATTGTTTGTTTTACGGTAAAGATTAATTATTCAGATGGAGATATGACACTGTCAAGGTGGCATCATGAGTGTTTATCGTCTTTCTGTTGTAGTCGAAAAGGATGAGGATGGGTATATTGCATTCTGTCCTGAACTGGATGGTTGCTATACGCAGGGAGAAACCTACGAAGAGGTGATGGATAACATCAAGGATGCCATGAAGCTACACATCGAGGACCGTGTGGCTTCTGGAGAAGAGGTGACTTCTTTTGAATCTATCAGCCTTACCTCTTTGGAAGTGGCAGTTTGAGTGAGAAGCTTCCAAGGATCACAGCAGATAAGGTTATCAAGGTCATTGAGAAGCGTGGTTTCGTCTGTGTTCGTCAAAGTGGAAGCCATAAGATCTACAAGAACAGTTCTACAAGAACAGTGATGGAGTTAGAATAACTGTTCCTTATCATTCTGGAAAGATAATCCATCCTAAGATCTTGAGGAATATTCTCAATGATATCGATCTAACCATTGGCGAGTTCAAGGATTTGTTATGAGAGTATCAGAATTACATCATTCCAGTCGCCTTTCTTTATATCTGAATGAAAGAAATTATAATTCATTTGGTTTGGATTTAATCGGTTAAAACCGTTACATTTTCTGAGTTGGATCATTGTGATGGTCAATGTTTTACCAAAGGGCGCCGAGCAGGTCGTAGGGGTCGGGGCCTACGGCATAATTCGGCCCAGGCCGTCCAGTTTCTTCTGGGCCTTCTCCAGCCACATCCGGACCTTCATCTGTCTGGAGTAGGCCAGAGCTTCCTCGAAGAGCTCCCTGGCCCTGTCAACCTCCCCCCTCTTTTTATACCTCGTCCCGTACACCTGCTCGCGACCTCATGATCTCCTTCCAATTCCACGCCATCATATCCGTTCTATCCGGTCTCGAAACATCTTGGGGGTCACCATCTCACCGTTGGGCTCTCTCCCGTGCCTTCGACGTAGTGCCAGATGATATATTCGATGTCGATGGCGTAATCGTTGGAGGTGTCCTCTATCGTGAATATGCCCGGCCCGATCCTGGCCGATTGATCTCCCGCGTCGATCAGGGTGAGGGTCACCGTGATGGTCCCGTTGTAAGAGGCGTCCGTTCCCATATTGAGATCCAGGTCGATCGTGCCGCCGGACCCCCCCATCGTCTTGAGAACCCCTTCATCGTCGGAGACCGTGACCTCGAAGACGTCAGGGGCGTTCCTGTAGCCTATCCTCTCGGCGGGCTCGTCGGCCCACTCGACCGTTACATTGACGCTGAACATGGAATACTCCAGATCGTCGAGCTCGTAGGCCACCATGCCCCCCTCGTTCAGGTTCCCGAAATCGTGAATG
>CBDVER010000314.1:0-2917 GCA_965373055.1 uncultured Thermoplasmata archaeon | reverse complement strand
AGGTGGGAGAACACATCGTCATCGTAAACGTATCCGACGGTGTAGACTATGAACTGATGAGCTTCAAGCTCAACGTTGCAGAGGGTGAGGAGGAGCCCTCCTCACTTCTGCCTATAATCCTAATAATCGCTGTTATCCTGATCATCGTTGGCGTTGTCATTTTCTTCGTTATGAGAAAGAAGAAGGAAGAGGAGGAAGAGGTAACGCCCGAGGGAGAGGAAGGCGGGGTAGAGCTAACGAAAGAGGAGACCTACGAGGCGATGTACGGCGAACCAGCTCCCAAGGAAGAGGAAGGACTCACAACTGAAGAATTGAAAGGATACATACATGAACAGATCGAGGAACTGGAAGAGAGAAAGGAAGAATGATCCAATTCAACATAGGTAACAGATGATGAAAGGGGATGAATCTTAATCATAAGACGATAAGTTAAGCAACGGGAACACCTTCAGGGATCGTTACCTTAACAGCTTCAATGTGCCATTTAATTGGTTTTATCCCTCGAGGGTTTATTAAAGATAATGTTCTTCCAACTTTTCTTCGGCCATAGAGCAGTAACCATCCTTGATGATCTATTATGTATCCTATCTTATGACGGGTAATGGCCATTCCGGTAACCTTGATTACCGTAATGATGATTCCCTGTGAGATATTTCTTGGGCTCTCGGAGGTCATGCCTGCTCAAAAAGCTCTGGAATTGGGAACCTACCTGAGAGATCCGTGGTCCATCCCATACCTGGGAGGTTCTCCTTCCGAGACGATGGAAATAATATTAAACCGGTCCAGGGAAGCGATACCTGCCCTCATCGGTGAGATATTCCTCTCCGATGAAAGATACCTTTCAAGGGTATATGAAGGGATACTCCGTTCCCTGGCAGATGGGAAAACAACCTTGAAAGAGGTGGCGGACCAGCTTCATTCCAGAGGGTTGATCAAGGCGAACGACCCATCCTTGATCAGGCAGTACGTATTGATAATGATCTCAATGGACCTGATCCAGAAGATACCCGTCAATAACAAAAAGGGAAATTACTATTCCATAAGGTCGAAGATAATGGATCTCTAATATTATATCGATGAGAAATATGGTCTGGACCTTGGAGGAATGGACCTCGCCATGGAAGTATACAAGGAGAGGTCCCCCAGACATATTGAATCTTTTATTGGGGAGCTTCTTGCCGAGATCATGGGCGGGGTCTTTGAGTACCAGATGGACCCTGATAAGGAGCTGGATATCCTGATTAAGAAAAGGAACAAGATAATCCTTGCAGGAGAGGTGAAATGGTCCGACAGGGTGAGAAAAAGGGATGTCGATTCCTTTTCAGGGAAAGTGGAAGGGCTGAAATGTAAAAAGGTGTTGATCTCAAAGAAGCGCATCTCCATGGATAACATCGGATCGTTGACCCCTGAGGACCTTCTGGAGATGGCAAAGAAGATGAAACGAGAAAAGCGATGAAAATGATGCCGCCGTGGGGCCCGGGTTTGAAGTCAGGCCCCAAACATCAGGTTCTATCCAATATGTCTCATTCAGATATTCTCATTTCAGATCTTATTCTTCCAATAGCTCTGTTTGACCCTTCTTTGATTTGGCCACCAATACCACGATGGCCACTATGATCAGAAGCAGAACGAGCGCTATGATCAGATAGAGGCCAATATCGGACTCCTCATCCTCAGTATCCGTCGATTCGTCAACGTTCGGGTCCGATCCCTGCTTGTACTCGTCGAGGTTTGAGATCCCGTCTCCGTCTGCATCCAATGCCGCATCCGAGGCATCATTCGGATCGAGCCCGTGTTCCTCTTCCCATTCGTCTAGCATGCCGTCGCCATCCGTGTCGGTCAGGTTTTCATCAGGTCCAGGTCCCGGCTCCTCACCCGGCGCATACACGATAATCGAGAAGGTATGCTGGATCTCGATGGTTCCATCCGTTGCCGTAATAGTTGTAGTGTATGTACCCACAACAGGGGATACCCAGCTGACCAATCCAGTTCCGCTGTCAATGGTCATATCAGATGTTGGAGTGGTCTCAATGGAATAGGTGATGTTGTCCCCATCTATATCCATCGCTATGCATTCAAGGGACAGCGTGTCCCCCTCAATTATGTTCCGGTCTGTTGGTGTCAGTGACCAGACAGGAGCGTCGTTGATGTTACTCACGACCAATGTGTAGTTCAGCGAGTCTGAACCGCCGTTTCCATCAATGACCGTTATATTGACCCATGATGTTCTCACATCATCATTATCCGGTGTCCCCTCCAACCTGGAACCATTCAGTTCGATCCAGTCCGGTCCGAAGATCAGGGTCCAGTTTAATATATCACCAGCATCCACATCTGTTGCAGTTAAAATAAATTCATATGCAGCATCCTCGGTTGCGTTGGGAAGTGATCTGGTCTCGAGAATCGGAGCATCATTTGTATTGTTCACGGTAAGTGTGAAATTGAGGCTGTCCGAACCACCCTGATTATCCAGAACCTTAATGTTCACCCAGAATGTGCCCACATCGGAGTTGCCTGGAGTTCCATTCAGGTAGGTTCCATTCAGTTCAAGCCAATCCGCATTTGTATCCATCGACCAGTTGAGATCGATCGCAACGGGGTCCTCGTCGGTTGCATCAAGGAAAACAGAGTAGAGTTCGTCCTCAAGCGTTGTGTTCATTGGAGTTATAATGATGATCGGGTCATCATTGGTGTTTACCACAACAATCGTAAACCTCTGCCAATCGCTTCCACCGTTCCCATCGTCCACAGAGACATTGACCTCATGAGTTCCAACGTCGCTGTTTTGCGGCGTTCCATTCAGTGTGTTGGTGGTGGTATTGAGTTCCAACCATGTAGGCCCTGACTCCAGGGTCCAGGTCAGGGTATCTTCTGTTGGGTCTATGTCTATCGCAGAGAGTACGATAGTATTGGAAGC
>CBDVER010000313.1:0-2919 GCA_965373055.1 uncultured Thermoplasmata archaeon | reverse complement strand
ACCCCGCGCGGCATCCTCGCAAACCGTCCCCCCACCACGACGATCCTTGGCTCCGGGGCGGTCAACCTGAACTCCCCGGGCCGGCTGGTGGGATATCAGACGGGGGGGGAAGTGTTCAATTGCTTCAGCTATGGGAACATCACCGGCATGGACTCCGAGCACATCTATATGCTGGGAGGCCTGGTGGGGATGAACAAGGGGAAGGTCACCAGTTCATATTCAACAGCCGACATCTACGCGATCTCCAAGCCCAACAAGAACCAGGCAACCTGGTTTGGCGGGCTTATCGGCCTTAATAGGGGGCCAGTATATGATTCCTACTCCACGGGTAAGGTCGAGGCCTACGCCCTACATGTCCAAAGCCAAGGGGGTTCCATCGGGTTGAATGACAACCGCGTCTTTGATTGCTTCTTCGACATGCAGACATCCGGCAAAACCACCGGTATCGGAGGGGGCAACCTCAGCGGCGTCACCGGTCTGAACACCTCGGAGATGATTTACCGTTCCACCTATACCAATGCAAGCTGGGACTTCACGGCAACATGGAAGATGGTAGAGAACGAGACCTACCCAACCCATAGCAGGATCTACAGGTTTCCTCAGATAGAGATAGAGGGCCCCCTCAACGCATATGAGGACGCGGCCTTCACACTTGAATATGACACCCTTCTCTTCAGCATTGAGGAGAAGAATATCATTACGGATATCAGGCTCAATACCAACGGCAGCTCCTGGCTTGATCTGAACAGATCCACCAGTTCCATAACGGGCACACCGGGAGACGAGGACATCGGATCCATATGGGCCAACATCACCATCGTCGACCTCTACGGCAATTCGGGATCCTCGAACATCACCATCAATGTCGTGAACGTCAACGACCCTCCGATGATATTGACGGAGAACAACGGATCTGCTGTAGAGGATTCCCTCTACAGTGTGGATTACGATTTCTACGATCCTGACCCCACTTCCGATGAGAAGATATGGCATCTCTCGACCAACGCAACCTGGCTGTCGATCAATTCAACCACGGGGGTCCTGGAAGGAACCCCGAGGAACAACGATGTGGGTACGCAGTGGGCGAACATAACCATCCGGGATGGTTACGATGGATCCGACCAGACGAATTTCACCATTGTAGTGAACAATACCAACGATGACCCGATCATAACGACATCCGACGTTCTTTTCACTCTGGAGGACCAGGAGTATCGTATAGAGTACAATGCAACCGATGTCGACCCCACGAACGACACACTCTCCTGGTCGCTGTGGACAAATGCATCCTGGCTTTCTATGAATTCAACATCGGCCCTCCTGAATGGGACCCCCCTTAACGAACATGTAGGCACATTCTGGGTGAACGTCTCGGTAGGCGACGGTATCGGCGGATCCGACCGCTCCAATTTCACATTGACGGTTACCAACCAGAACGATGACCCGGTCATAACGACATCCGACGTTCTTACCACATTGGAGGATCTGGAATACCGTGTGGCGTACAATGCAACCGATGTTGACCCCACGAACGATATCCTCACCTGGTCGCTGTGGACAAATGCCACATGGTTATCGATGGATCCCGCATCGGGCATCCTGAACGGAACCCCTCTCAACGAACATGTGGGCACATACTGGGTGAACGTTTCCGTCAGAGATGGCTTTGGTGCCTCCGATCATACCAACTTCACCTTCGTGGTGAACAACACCAACGATGACCCGATCATAACGGCCGTTCCGATCACATCGGTGCTGGAGGACACCTCCGTATATCTGGATTTCCCGGCGGAGGATGTTGATCCAACCGATGATCACCTGGACCTATCGCTGACCACGGATTCGTCGTGCATAACCCTTGTTAAGGAGAACAATACCCTGCTGATCTCCCCCGAAAACAGGGATGTAGGCACCTATTGGGTGAACGTCTCCGTATCTGACGGCAGGGGCGGCCACGATCACCTGAACTTCACTATCGAGGTTATCAACGTGAACGATGATCCGACCATAACGACCGTTCCGATCACATCGGTGCTGGAGGATAACACCATCTATCAGGCATTCCTGGCAGAGGATATGGATCCAACGGAGGATCTGCTCTCATTCTCCATGATCACGAACTCCACCGGCGTGACCTTCAATACCGGCAACAATACGATGATCCTCTCACCGGAAAACCCCGATGTTGGGACGTTCTGGGTCAATATAACGGTTTCAGACGGACGGGGGGGCATGGCCTGGATCAACTACACGCTGACCGTCCTCAACGTGAACGACGATCCGGAGATAACCTCCGATGACGTGACGGAGTGTTTGGAGGATCAGCTCTACACTGTAAACTACACGGCATATGACATGGATCCGACGGGAGATGAGCTCCGCTGGGATATGTTCTCATCAGCTGATTTCCTCTCCATGGATGGGATCACGGGAGAGCTGAGCGGAACGCCTGAAAACCCCGATGTGGGCGCATACTGGGTCAATATCTCCGTGGAGGACGGGAAGGGCGGGAAAGCCTGGAGGAACTTCTCCCTCATCGTTGCAAACACCAACGACCTACCAACGATGATCTCCACCACGCAGGAATGGTCGATCGATGAGGACAGCTCCATCACCATGGATCTCCTCTCCATCTTCCTGGATGTGGATGGGGAGGATCTGGAATTCTCCTTCCAGGGCTCTGAAAACCTTACCTTGACCATCGATGATACAACACTGTCGATCATCCCCGATCAGAATTGGAGCGGGACCGAGACCATCACCCTGTATGCAAGCGATAATGTGGGCAGCACCCCATTTCCCCTCACGATAACCGTAAACAGCGTGAACGACGCCCCGACCGTGACCTCGGTTGAAGCGGAGAGTACCTACATTGTTGGCGGAGACCAATGGGTGTCCGTCATCGCAGAGGACATCGAT
>CBDVER010000312.1:0-2921 GCA_965373055.1 uncultured Thermoplasmata archaeon | reverse complement strand
ATCTACCTGATGTCACTCCTACCATTGTTCCCACCATGAGATTATGGGCAATCATTGTTCCCGTTAATAAATATATTCCGGTGGAATTTCTTCATCTGCCATTCAGACGATATCAACATCTTTGCGAGCCATTCTTCGTATCAATACAAAATTGACGAGATAATGATCGTAGATGATAACTTCTTAAGCAAATAAACTGACGTCATCCAATTAGGCCGATATAAAGGCCAGCTCTTAATTGGATGGTCCTTGAAAAATTTCCTGTGAAAATTTTTCGGACTTTTTTGTTAGGCTTGTGTATGATAACTTCTTAAGCAAAAAAGCGCAGAGGAGGGGATGTTTCGAATTGATTAGAATCGATGATCGCCAATTCGGAACAGCCAGGAGAAAAACGGTGCTCAACATCATTAAACATTTTTCTCCGTATATAAGCTGTATAGCGCGCCATTTTCTGTAGCTTTCAATAATTTACATAGAGAAAATGGCGCAGAGGAGGGGATTCGTCTAAGGAAAATTTCCGAAGAAATTTCCCTGACTTGACAAATATGTTAACTATTGTTCATCTCTTAATTGTCAAGAACTCCGTTCGAATCCCTTCAACGGGTTATTATTTCCAATTGACATTGCATATAATCAATAATAAAAAGCGCAGAGGAGGGGATTCGAACCCCCGAGGGCTGACGCCCACCGGATTTCAAGTCCGGCGCCGTAGGCCAGGCTTAGCTACCTCTGCAAGAGGTTTTCGCAGTTATCCGGGCAAAAGCAAAGGTTGCATATAAGACCGACGGCCGTCCTAGAACTTCCCCGTTATATAATTGAGCACAGACCTGAATACGACCTGTCCGTCCCCCTCCTCCGACCCCGTCTTGTTCCTGTACCAGTCAGCATGGGTATGCCTGTGGAAGACCCTCTCCGGATGGGGCATCATCCCGAATACGTTTCCCTGCTCGCTGCATATACCCGCGATGTTGAACCTGCTCCCATTTGGGTTGTAGGGATACTCCGCGTCGGTCCCTCCGGACCCGTCACAGTACTGGAACACCACCCTATCCTCATCAAAGAGCCTCTCATACAGCTTATCCTCTTCCCCGATGGGGAGTATCAGCTTGCCCTCCGCATGGGCGCAAGGTATCAGCCGTATGCTTCCGATCGGGAGATCCCCGGTCCAGACGCACCTCCCCCGATTCGTATGTTTCAGCAGGGTGGGCCTGCACTCAAAGAAACCGGAATCGTTCGAGTGGAGGACGGCCTCGGGATGCTCGGACATGGTGCCATCCATGCCCGGAAGTATTCCAAGCTCCACCATGATCTGGAATCCGTTGCAGAAACCCCCTACCGCCTTCCCATCCTCTATGAACTTCTTCAGCTCTTCCGAAAGCGACGCCTTGATCCTCGCCGCGAATATCGCCCCGGCCCGGATGTAGTCCCCGGCCGAGAAACCACCCGGGAACCTCAGTATGTGATAGTCATCCAGCGACCGCGCCTCATCCACGCTCACATCGCGCCCCTCCAGCTGTTTGAGGTGGACGAACTCGGGGGACGCCCCCAGCCTTTTGAAAGCGTCGAACGTCTCCTGCTCGCAGTTGGTCCCCTCCATCCTCAGGATGCATACCCTGATATCCTCCACCTTCACTGTGACCCCTCCATCATCCTCTGCAGTCCACCCCTCCACGCGTGGTCGAGCACATTAACGGGTATGTCAACGAGGATATCCTCCCCGCTGGTCACCCTCAGGGACTCCCCCAGAACCGTCCCCAGCTTGGCGTAGGGGACGTCATGTCGGGAGATGCAATCCTCCACCCTAAGGGCCTCCCTGGGCTCGACCTCTATGAGATACCTGGTATTGGATTCAGAGAACAGTCTCGTATCACCCCTCATCTCATCTCCGCCCTCATCCGGGGATCCCACCTCCTTGACGTTCACCTCCAGGCCGATGCCACCGCCGATGCACATCTCGGCAAGGGCGACGGCCAACCCACCCTCCGACAGGTCGTGCACGGATGCCAGCAACCCATCCGAGTTCATCTCCAGTACGGCCTCCATTGAATCCATCATCAGCTGTTTATCTAGGTCTGGAACGCGATCAGAGCTGATACCCATGGACCTGTAATACGCGGATCCCCCCATCTCCCTCCTGGTCCTTCCCAGAAGATAGATGATATTCCCACTCTCCTTCAGGTCCGATGTGGTGGCCTTCCTCACGTCATCCATCAGCCCGATCATCATCATGGTGGGGGTGGGTGGAACGGCCCCCAGTTCCGATTCGTTGTAGAGTGATACGTTTCCCGATACCACCGGTATGGAGGCGTGATCGGTCACCTCGCCTATGGCCTTGCAGGCCATTGCGAAGTCCCCCAGCCTGTCCGGTTTCTCCGGATTGCCGAAATTCAAACAGTCCGTCAGGGAGTGGGGCCTGGCGCCAACGGACACCAGATTGCGGATCGATTCGTCCAACGCCGATAGGGTGCCCCTGTATGGGTCGATCTCGCACATGCCCGGATTAACGTCCGTGGTGATCGCAATTCCCTTCCAGGAATCCTCAAGGGGCTTCAACACGGCAGCATCTGACGGTCCGGGAGAAAATGGATTGCCAACGTATGGTTTCACAACGGTCCTGGCCCTCACCTCGTGGTCGTAGGTCCTGAAGACCATCTCCCTGCTGCAGATGTTGGGGTCTTCCATGAGGGCCAGGAGAGAGGCCTCGAACCCTCCCCTGTCGGGCAGGGGAATATCCGAATCCGATATCTCTCTGTTTACCTCCCTTGGGACCGTCAGCCGGCAGTACTCGGGTCCGGCTGTGAAGAAATCCAGGTCCATGTTGAGGATCTCCTCCCCCTCCCACAGCGCCTTGACGTGTTTTTCGGGTCCCACCTCACCTATGATCACAGCCTCCACGTCCCACTTCTTGAAGATATGCAGGA
>CBDVER010000311.1:0-2928 GCA_965373055.1 uncultured Thermoplasmata archaeon | reverse complement strand
CAATTCAGGGTCGTTGTTCATAACCAGAAAAGCCCTCTCCAAGAGCATCTCATCCCAGCTCCCATTGGCATCCATATACGATAATGAAACGTCAAAGAAGCCCACGGGCGCATCCCAGGGTACGGAGAATTGATAGGTGAGGTTGGCATCGATCGGCCTCCCGCTTATATCGACGAATGCAGGTACATATTCCACCTCATCAGGCCCGATCAAGGTTACGTTGGCCCCGGCCGGGACCGCAAGCTCATCGACGTCGTCCACGTTGAGGACCAGCGACAGTTCCCCTGTTCTATATACTACTGGAGAATCCACATACAGGTCTATCTCCGGCATCGTATTGATCACGATGACCCCATCGTATCTGTTGTTGGATTCGTTGTGGTCCCTTATCCTGTGGTCCGAATTGATCCTGACCGATATGGAATGGCGTCCAGAAATCCCCCCATTTCGGGTAAGGTCCAGGGTGATGTTGAAACTCCCATGGGGCGATAGAGAGAGTTGATGGGCGGAGAAAGATAAACCGTCTATCGAGATGTAGACGCTGAAAATCTCCGTATCCACATTTGCATCATTTACCAGATTTACCTCCAGATTGGGTTTTCCCTCCTCATCTATCCAGTAGGTATAGGGCTCATCCGCGATCCTGGGGTCCGGCCTCAGGTCTATGAACGGGGCGCATTTCGGATCGCCCACCATCACACCCATCCACGAGGCGAACTGAGACCCCGCGTAGTAGCTCTCGGCCAGGTTGGCCCCAGAATAGTAATCGGGGAACAGAATGTCCGCGTGAGATATCGCCGAGAGGTACGGCTCGTAAACGTAGCCTTTCACGCCGGTCACCCCGTCCCTTATCAGGTCCGCGATGAGCGACTGGCCGTAGGAGGCCCCGTAGTTGAAGCTCCTGCCCCCGGTGGAGACGCAGGTCTCCGCAAGTCCGCCTGGGACCCAGGTGTTGTGGGGCCTGATGACCCTCAGCCTCATCGCGTCGAAGTGGACCACACCGTCGCCCAGGAGCTCCACGTGGACCCTCACCTTCACGATGGAGGTGTCGTTCTCCATTCTCCCCTGGACGAACGTCCAGTCCCTTGTCCCGCTGTAGGTCCTCAGGTTGACCGTCGTTACAACGCCATCTCCATCGTCCAGTCCCTCCATCCAGATCTTCACGCCCTGCGAGCTGACGCCTTCCAGCTTCATCCTCCCCTCAAGGATGTACCTGTGGTCAATGAAAGGGAGAACCCTATCCTGGTACGCGAGCAGGGATCCCGATACATTCCTCTCCAGCTTCAGGGACCAGTCGCCTGAATACGGGTCGGTCCCGTTTCTCGTGACGTTGCCCCCGGCGGTCACATAGGTCCAGGACGATGCCTGATCCCCTGTCCCGTAATCGAAGCCGGAGTTGGAGATGTGATTGTAGCTCCAGTTGCCATCGTTGGAGCCCCAAGAATAGTACGCCATCAGGTCCGAAAAGCCGGTCCTGAAGGTCCTGTTCTCATCCAGAAGGGAGGGATATCCGTTCTGCTTGAACCATCGGTCCGCCCCCCTCATCCAGTCGTTGCCGATCTTGTATCCCGGGGAGCCGTCCTTTCCGGGGTCCAGGTCCATCAGCGCGTTCCCCCTGGACCCGTATGAGATCTCGGCGAGGTCCACCAGATGCTTCGCCTCCTCAACGGTGTACCCCGTCAACCTGGTGACAAGCCTCATGCCCACCAGAACAAACGAGAATGAGGACATGTTCCGGTAGTATGGGTTATCTTCCCACGGGCTCGAGTGGATGGAGCTCTCGAAATCCCCGCCCACAAGTGCAAGCTCCGAGTCAAATGACGCCCTTGCATTGGTCGCACCCGAGACGCGGAGGGGGACGCCCTTGGTCGTTACCAGGTAATTTATCTTATCCGCGATCCCGCGGTCCGTTAGGTTGGCTTTTATCACAGCGGCCACCTCGTCGAACTGGGCCGCCGTTATGGTCTCCGAGGTGGATGTGGTGATGTTGATGATGTTCTCGGGGGGAAGGCCCCTCCTCTGGGCGAAATAGGTACCTATCTCCTTCGTGATATCCGAGTTGTCGTTGACGATGAGGACAACATCATCGTACAGCACCCTGCCGTCGTAGAGGCCAATGGGGCCATCATCCCGTGTGGGTGGGTCGGCAGGGATCTGTGGGGGCATTGTTTCATCTGAACCCCCGGAGGCCCGGACAGGGGCCACCATCAATGTGGATATCAGAAGCATTACTACAATGATGGTCGAGGATGAGATGTGTCCTTTCAGATCGAGCCCCCCTGGATGGGGTATAATGATATTATCATATATTTAGGGAATTACCCTTTTCACTCGTTGCGGATGGACCTGATCATCTTTCCAACCTCGATCAGGAAACTGGATAGCGGCATCCCCTCGTTCCAGTCAAGGACGTAGTTACCGCCCTTGGTCTCCCTCATCTTGACCGTCTTTCTATTCAGCGTACGGGAGAAGTACTTCAGCCCCTCCATCTCGATGGTGAACACCCTCCAGCTGTCCCCGCGGTATCCCTTGTACCTCAGGGCGTATATCGGAAACGTGTTGGCCCTCCTGCAATCCTCCAGAAAATCGCCCAGCTGCTCTTTCAGCCTGGGCTGGCTGAGGTAGAGCTTGGGCACGGATGAGGACTTCACCTCGATGGGGAAGGATAGCTCCCCACGAAGTGCCACGAGGTCGACCCCGAAGGAGCCCGCACCCCTCACCACCATGAACGGGTACCTCTCCATGACGTCGTACCCCTCACACTCCTGGGCCGTACAGGTCTTCTTCATCTTCACCAGGGATGCCATCTCCCCTTCAAGGAGGTGCTTCAATTCCCTTTCGTACTTCGAACCCATTATAGCTTATATCAGCTGTTAATAGATATATACGATATGAAGGGGAGATGTGCGAAAGAACATCAGATGTGCT
>CBDVER010000310.1:0-2943 GCA_965373055.1 uncultured Thermoplasmata archaeon | reverse complement strand
CTGTTTGGATTAGAGGTGGCGAGGGCGGGATTCATCTTCACCTATGTCGGTTCATCTCAAGAATGTGAGGATTGTCTGGTAAAAAAGGCCTGCCATGGTCTGAAGACGGGATAGAGATACAGGATCACCGCCATAAGGGAAAAGGAACACGATTGCCCGGTCCACTTTGGTGGTAAGGCGGTTATTGCGGAGTACGAGGAGCTGAAGATGGAGATCTCGATACCTTCAAGCAAGGCGATCGAAGGGGTGATCATCAGCCTGAAGGATGGCTCCTGCCCGTTGGTATGGTGTGCTAACCATCGCCTTTGCAGAAAGGAAAATCCCGCCTCGGGGAAGAAGGTCAAGATAACGAGGCTCATGGAGGAGATGAACTGCCCCAGGGGGCTGAAGCTGAAAAGGGCCGAGATCGAGATCCGTAAAGAGGGGAAAAAAAGTAGGTGAGATCTATGTCGTCGGATATCACAGGTTTCTACAAGATGGATGTCGAGGAGAGGAGGCGGGTCCTTCGGGAGAGGTCCGGCCTGGATGAGGATGATATCGCATCCCTCTCGTTTTCCCCGTGCGATCCGTCCATTCTGGATGGGATGATAGAGAACGTCGTGGGGAGCTTCGAGATCCCTCTGGGGATCGCCACCAATTTCCTGATAAACGGCAGGGACGTGCTCATACCCATGGCAACGGAGGAACCATCTGTCGTTGCAGCCGCATCAAAAGGGGCCAAGATGGCCAGGCAGAGCGGTGGTTTCCAGACCTGGTCCTTTGACCCTGTGATGATAGGTCAGGTACAGATCGCCGATATCCCGGATATGAAGAGGGCGATCGAGGCGCTTGAAGCGAAGAGGGATGACCTGATCGAGCTGGCAAATTCAAAGGATTCGCTCCTCGTCTCATTGGGAGGAGGCGTACGGGATATCGAATTCAGGCACATTGCCCATCCAGATGGAGATTTCATGGTCGCCCATCTATATGTGGACTGCAGGGATGCAATGGGTGCAAATGCCGTGAACACCATGGCGGAGGCCGTTGCCCCCGTAATGGAGGAATTGACCGGAGGGAGGGCCCTCCTGAGGATAATATCAAACCTGGCGGACAGACGGCTGTCCGGGGCCAGGGCGACATTCGGGAAGGACCTTCTTGGGGGGAAGGATGTCGTTGACGGCATCTTGAAAGCCTTTTACCTTGCTGAGGTGGACCCTTACAGGTGCTCAACGCACAACAAGGGCATCATGAACGGCATCTCGGCGGTGGTGCGTGCTACCGGCAATGACACGAGGGCCGTGGAGGCCGGTGCCCATTCCTATGCGGCAAGAGATGGCTCATACGCGCCCCTTACCCGATACAAAAAGGCCGAGAACGGGGACCTGATCGGGGAGATCGAACTGCCCACGGCCGTGGGATTGGTGGGGGGAGCCACCAAGGTCCACCCAACGGCAAGGGCCTGTGTAAAACTGATGGGGATCAAGACGGCCACCGATCTGGGGGAAGTGCTGGCCGCCGTTGGTCTGGCCCAGAACCTGGCCGCATTGAAGGCCCTATCCTCGGAGGGGATCCAGAGAGGGCACATGAGGCTGCACGCCAGGAACCTGGCCATCCAGGCCGGTGCCGAGGGAGATGAGGTGGGGAAGGTCGTCAAAAAGCTTCTGGAGGATGGAACGATATCGGCCACAAAAGCGGAGAAAGCACTTGAACTGTTCAGGTAATCTTTTAATAAGGTCCAGCTCATCCTCGGGCGGTCGAGGCTTCACTTCCTCGAAAGGAGATACTCCGAATGGACCTGATAACCGTTCCCATCGAAAAGCCGGAGGATATCAACTTCATCCTGGGGCAGTCGCATTTCATCAAGAGCGTTGAGGATATCCACGAGGTCATGGTCAGCGCCGTGCCTGATGCCAGGTTCGGGATCGCCTTTTGCGAGGCCTCGGGGCACTGTCTGGTCCGCTGGTCGGGCACGGATGAGGAGATGACGGAGCTGGCCAAAAAGAACGCCTTCAACCTATCGTGCGGCCACTCCTTCATAATATTCATGAGCGGCTCGTTCCCGATCAACTTTCTCAATGCGGTCAAGTCCCTGAACCTGGTATGCAACATATACTGCGCAACAGCAAACCCAACGGATGTCATCATAGTGGAGAACGAGAGAGGTCGAGGTATCATGGGGGTCATTGACGGGAACAAACAGGTGGGTATCGAGACGATGGAAGACCAGAGGTGGAGGATAGAGTTCCTCCGCAAGATAGGTTACAAGCAGGGTTAATGGGGGGATCTGATGGGAGAGGAGAAGCAGGAGGCCCCCGATGCCGAGGGGGACAAAGACGATGATGAGGCTGCTGGACGCGGCCTCGGCTGGAAGAGCGCATGGGCCCCGATAACAGGCATGGTCGTTCTCATACTGATAACGGTGTCCATCTCCCTATTCGTGGCGCCCCTTTACATAAGCCAGGGGATGCAGGCTTTCGGCGAGAAGGGGGCCACCGATCCATGGATCGCGGTGTACTACCTCGTGATGATAATCGTGGTCACAACGATCATATTGTTGCTTAGAAAGTTCCTCAAGAGGAGAAAGAGGAACCTTCTCAAATACGTACTCGCGGCGGCGGTCCTGTTCTCAACCTATGCCGTTGTTTCACCTGTTCTGGACGTTGTTGTAAACGGCATGCCCGAGGAGTGGGAGGTCCAGGAGCTGGAGGTCGATGATCCATATTGGGCTCTTCCCATCAGTATGGACGAGGAGTACCCCTCCATGATGATCATCTCAAATAACACACTATCACTGCTCGGATATGAAGGAGGCGAGTACGAGGCCTTCGCAGAGGAAAACCAGATCGATCAGGTCATACCGGTTGCGATCACTGATCAGACAACTCAAGCTGGCAGTGCGTTCGTTTATCAGATGGCCATTCGAAAAGGAAACGAGGTTCAGATGATCCGGTTATGGGACGGTTC
>CBDVER010000309.1:0-2954 GCA_965373055.1 uncultured Thermoplasmata archaeon | reverse complement strand
ATCATCCTTTCCTTTGGGCTTTTCTCCCTTCTTGGATTGCAGTTCAGCCAGATGATGTTCTTTGCCCCAATACTGATAATCGTTCTGAGCATAGATTATGCGATACACCTCCTGCGCCGTTTCGATGAGTATCTCAGGGATGGTTTCGAGGCGAAGGAGGCGATCTCGTATGGTATAAGGTTCATGGGTGTATCCATCCTGCTTTCGACCCTTACAACAGCGCTGGCCTTTGCATCCAACGGGCTCTCCAACATCCCTGCCGTCTCCTCGTTCGGCATCTTCCTGGCCATCGGGATAATTGTGTCCTTCCTGGTGATGGTCCTCTTTGTTCCCTCCCTCCTTCTCTCATATATGGCATTGACGAAGAGGATAGGGCTGAAAAAGGCAATTAAGGGGGAGCCAAGCCCCTGGAGGAGGAGGATAAGGAAGGGTATTGATCGGCCAATGGCCGCCCTGGCGAACTTCTCCCTGCCCTCCTCGATAGCGGTGGTGCTCCTCGCGTTGATACTTATGGGGGGGGGGACTGTTCCTCGGCATTCAGGTGGAGAAGGACATGCAGCCCAAGGATGTCATGTCCAGGGATTCCCCCGTTGTGAGGACCATCGAGCTGCTGGATGAGAATTTCCCACAAACGGGAATGGAGTCTCCCAACGTTCTCATTGGAGGGGATATATGCGATCCGGAGTTCCTGAGGACCCTTGATGAATGTATATCGAACATGACGGATAACGATCACATTGCACAGGAGGAGAACGGGGCAAAGGTGTTCTCCATCCTGGGTTACGTGAGGATGTCATCCCGAGCTCACGGCCTGCAAGATAGCGATGGGGACGGGCTTCCCGACACCAGAGAGGACACAACCTTCATTCTGGAGCAGCTCTACGAGAACGGGATAGATGGCATCGCCTCCGCAGGAAAAGTGAGGGCCATCCTCAGCAGTGGGGAGGGAATGGCCTTTGACATGATCCTTCTGAGAGTCGAGGCAAAAGGTGTGCAGGGGCCCAGGGGAGGTTTCCTTCTTGATGAGCTGGAGGAGGACCTCGAACCCCTCAAGGGGATGGAGGGGGTTGAGATCCACTATTCCGGTTTCACCTTTGAGAGGTACCAGATGATGAGTGAGATGACCGATGGGATGATACTGTCCACATTCCTGACGGTCCTTCTGTGTACGTTGGCGGTCATAGTATTTATGAGGTCTATCAAGTACGGCCTGATAACTGCCATTCCGGTCATGTTCGTCATCGGCTGGATAATGGGGTCCATGTATATTCTGGGCTATACGTTGAACATGGTGACGGCGACCATCACCTCGATCACCGTGGGTGTTGGAGTGGATTATTCCATACACCTTATGGAGAGGTACAGGCAGGAGAAGAGGGCAAACGGGAGTTACGCGGATGCCATGGCAAAAGCAATTCGCACAACGGGATCCTCGCTGATCGCGGCCGGATCTACCACGCTGGCCGGTTTCATCGTGATGGCCTTCAGCAATATCGGGATGTACAGGTCGTTCGGGGTGCTCTCGTCCCTTATGGTGTTGTTCTCACTGGCCAGCTCGATCTTCGTTCTTCCGGCAATGATCGTGATATCCGAGAGGGCTTCGGGATATCTCCTCCGGAGGTTCCCGGGCATGCCGGGCAGGTTGAGAATCATGGTGGAGGGCTGACGTTTTCAAATCGGTCTTGGCCCCATATAACTGTGGTGGACTTGTGAAGTTCCCCTAAGGGTAATTTGGGTCAAGCTAGTGCAACGGGCGAACCGTATCGCCGTTTGTAATACGCCCTGATGATAGAGGAGAGTGGAGTGAAATTAAGGCGATCCAAATCGCAATGTTCAACCACTCCCCCAGAGTGATCACCGAATGATAACGATGGGGGAGCACGGAGTGGCCGAGTTATGGGGCATTGATGAAATTGGATGATAGATAACAATTCGATTCGAATAGAAAGATTGATATCATATTAATATCATGTTAATATCAAGTAAAGGTGGTATCATGGTTCAGGCGTTTATCAATATAGAGGATCATACAAATCGAATTCTCAATGTGATAAAGGCAAAATATGGGCTCAAAGATAAGAGTGCTGCCATAGATATGATGGCAACTGAATATGAAGAGGAGATATTGGAACCCAACCTCAGGCCTGAATACATTGAAAAAGCCAGGAAAATAATGAAGCAAAAAGCTGTTCGTGTTGGCAACGTTGAAAACCTGAGGAAAGAGCTAGGGTTATAGAATGGCATATCTTCTTGATATCAAACCAGGTTTGAAAAAGAAACTGAAAAAATTGGCGAAAAAGGACCCAAAACAGGTTGACATTATCCTCAAGAAAGTGGCTGAGATATTGGCTGATCCAGTGAGATATAAAAACCTGAGAGCTCCGTTGGAGGATTGGAAAAGGGTCCATATCGATAGGCATTTTGTTCTCTGTTATTCAATAGACGAGAACCATAAAGTGGTCACATTGGAGGATTATGATCATCATGATCGGATATACAAACACCACTGAGGCTGCCTGGTATGGATGAACTTGGAATTTATTGTGAGGGGGAGATATCATTTTTCGGCGATGATCAGCATCTCAAGATCTTCCGTTGTAAGCTTATCATCCCTTGAGAAGGCTCCAAGCTTTGCGCCGTAGATATCGATCTTCCTGAAGCCGACTGTTTTCAATAACCACGTGATCTCGGATGGCACATAATATCTTTCATTGCAATCCAGCTCTTTTTTATTCCCAAGGTCATCAACCACCGTTGTCATGTTGTGGTCCCTGAAGGTCATCAGATCGAACGTATTGCTTCTGTATGTGGCGTTCCCATCTTCCCCTGATGCACATAGCTCCTCAACCGAATGATACAGCGGAAACAGTCCATTGAGCGTTGTGAAGATCAGCTTGCCATGATCCTTCAATGACCTGGCGACATTCTTAAGGATCTTGAAATTCATCTCATCT
>CBDVER010000308.1:0-2956 GCA_965373055.1 uncultured Thermoplasmata archaeon | reverse complement strand
CTATTTGCAAACACTTCCGGCATACATCTCGCATCCGCTTTTATGGTCGCGATAGTTGCGACCATCGTACTCGGGTTTTTCCCACCGGATGACAACCTCATTCTCCATCTCATGCTCGACCCATGTCCTGTCCGGGGAACCGGGCAAACCCATCGGTATGGCAGAACCCACTTTTGACAGCTTCCCTTCGCCCCTTATGTTCATGCCCGAGACACCGTAAAAGGATTCTACGCCGTTGGTCAAGCCGGAATATTCAAATGAAAGGATATCTCCCGTCACCTCACCTACAAGCAGGGAGACACCTTCGTGGATCATGTAGACACGGTATCCGGTCACAGGGAATCCATTATCCTCCCCCCCGCTCCATGATATCGTACACGACCTGTCCCCACCAACGACGTTTATGTTCTTTGGCCTCCCAGGTGGGGTGCCCACCGTCACCTTTACGCTGTCAGTGCGGGGTCCCTCTGTGAGCTGTGTAAAAGCGGAGATCTGGACCTTGGTGGTCGATCCGGGAGTGAGCCCATCGATCTCCATGAAGAGCTTTGAGGTTTTCAGGTCGACCCATTCATTCCGTCCCTCCACCATGAGGTACACGTGGTAACCCTGGATCGGCTCCCCCCCGTTCTCCAGAGGGGGGGCCCAGTAAATGGTGAACTGGTCGAGTCCCTCGTTCACATGGGTGACGATGGGAGTGGTGGGGGCGCCAAGCGGTTTGACGGGTATCGCAGCAGATCTCGCCCCCTCCCCCCAGGGGTTGACCGCAGAGACAGAGTAATAGTAGATGGGCCCGTGATCGACCCCATCATCGATGAATTCGGGGAATCCCGATTGGAAGTTCGATGAGATGGTGGCCAGCAGGTCCAGGGAGTGCGCGCTTTCCCCCCTGTAGATGTTGTATGCGGTGATATCCTCCCCTCCATCCTCTGGTTGGTCCCACCATATCCTGGAATGGAACAGGAGCCCCTGCCCCCCGATGGTATTGATGGTCCCTGGACCGGTGCCAGGGAGTGCCAATGCAGGGCCGAGGAGGTCACCCTCTCCGTTGCGATTGACGGCGGAGATCCAGTAGAAGTATCCGTTGCCGTTCACGAGGCCGCGGTCCCTGTAGGCCATGATACCCGAGGGGAGATCGGAGAGATGTTCCGGTTTGTCTCCCCCCACGGTCCTGAATATCCTGTATCCGATGATCGGGGCCCCCCCGTCATCCAGGACCTCCTGCCATCGGATATCCGCCGAACCGTCTCCCACCGTGATCGAGATGCCCCCGACCGGCCCCGGCAGCCCGCTTGCGATGGCGGAAACGGGTCCCGCTTTCCGCCCTTCGCCCAGCGTGTTCACGGCCGATACCGCATAGTGATATTCCACCCCGTTCTGGACCTGATCTGTGAATGTGAGGTCGTCCCCACCCGCCGATGAGAGAAATCGGAGCTCTTCCTCCGAGGTCCCCCTGTATATCTGGTAATTTTCGATATCCATGTCCCACGTGACCCGGGGCGGTTCCCAGTTGAGCTCGATCGTCCCGTCTTTCCCGGTAGCGATGATGTTCTGCGGTTTTGACGGCGCCCCCCGGTACTCTATCAGGATCGGGTCATGCAGCCCGCTCATACCCAGCCTGTTGGATGCCGATACAGAATAGAACACGTGCTCCCCCGGATCGGGGATAACAACGCTCAGCGTGGTTGCCGATCCCGACGTGGTATTGACGCCTGTGAGGTCATGAACGCCACTCCCTCTGTAGATGGCGAACTCCGTAAGCGGGAGGTTTCCCGTGTCCTCGGGAGGCGACCACTCCAGTGTGATGTTGTTCCCATCGAAACTGAACTCCAGGTCGATCGGTGGCATCGGGAGCGTGTTTGGTTTGGCCGATATCATATTTGAGGGGATCCATTCGCCGATCCCCTGGAGCACGTAGGTGACATTGTAGTAGTATGTAACCGGCTCTTTTTGAACGTCCTGGTCTTCATACTCGGTGGAAGGATACGTATTCGTTATCGGGACCAGTGTATCTGGGTACCTTCCCCGATGCAGTGTGTACTTTTCAACCGGGTAGAGGTCTGAAACCTCCTTCAACACCGGGTTCCACGACAGGTTTACCACAAAATCCCCGGGTCTGGCGGTCAGGTTTGTGACCGGAGGGGGTATCCTCAGCTCCCCCGAGACCATGTTGGAGAAGAGGCTTTCCCCGATATCCGTGAACACGGCCCTCACCGCGTAGTAGTACCTGATCGGTACCTTTGAGATAATGGTCTGGTTGAAGTGTGTGACATTTCCGACAGAAGTCAGCAGTTGCAGGTTGCTTTGCGTTGTCCCGCGGAAGATCTCGTACCTCTCGAAGGTGTAGTTTGCAAAGACCTCCAGTGGGCTTGGCTCCCACGTGACATTATTGTAAAGGTATCCTCTCTGAAGGCTCAATTTGCCAGGGGAGAAATCCTCGAAGTAGAGCCCCCTTAATGATATGATCTCGACATTGTATGCGGAGCCCGTATACACCTCGTATGTTAGATATTTCCCATTGTTGCAGAACATCGGATTGAACGATCCGGGCGAATGCAATGTGATGGCGTCCGCCTCGGATAGCCAATTGGACCCCCAATCTCTGCTGTATATCATCCTGATCTTATCAGGTCCTCCCTCGTAGGCGAGCAGGATTATATTATCGGATATATACGATGCCACGCTGAATCCGTACTTCCCGAAGAGGTAGGCGGATGGATTCCTGTTGGATATCAGGTTCTTTTCCGAACTCCAGGTCGCTCCGTCGTTCCTCGATATTACAAGATCGATGTCGTCGTCATGTGCCTCGCATGCAAACAGAAGGAGTGTGCCGTTCAGGTCCATCAATGACATCTCCTTGTAGTCGCTGCCCCGGTTCATTACCGTGGTGATGGAGGACCAGGTTGTGCCGTTATTGGTAGAGTACCTCATATATACGTATCCGGTACTGATGGGCCTG
>CBDVER010000307.1:0-2966 GCA_965373055.1 uncultured Thermoplasmata archaeon | reverse complement strand
GGACACACTTTACGGCCTGGCGGCTCCCATCTCCGATGAGAGGGCCCTTGAGAGGATACTGGAGCTGAAGGGACGCTCCCGCGATGTCACCCTCCCGATCGCCGTGGGTTCCGTCGATACGATCGCAGGGATCTCGGAGGTGACCGGAGGGCAGATGAACCTCATCAGGAGGGCGCTCCCGGGGCCGGTCACATTCATCCTTGTGGCGAAACGGGGGCTTTCCGATATCGTTACAAGGAGGGGAACCGTAGCCGTCAGGGTGGTGGACCATCCGATATTTTGCCCCCTTTGCGGAGCATTTGGCCCTGTTGCCCTTACGAGCGCGAACCTGCACGGGTCCGAACCCCTGCTCAGGTCGGCTGACATGGAAGATCTTCTTGAAAGGTCGGATATCCTGTTGGTGGAGGACGACGATCACGTCTCGGACCAGCCCTCCACGATAATAGACCTCACATCAGGGGAGCCAACGGTCCTGAGGAAGGGAAAGATAAATATTGATGAACTGATGGGGGAGACCGATGGATGATCGGGAGCTCTCCAACTGGAAGCGGGCCGGCGAGATCGCAGGACGCGCCCGCGATCTGGGCATCAGGATGGTGGAGGAGGATACCCCATACCTGGATGTAGCGGAAGGGGTGGAGGAGTTTATCGGGGATAGCGGAGGCATGGTGGCTTTCCCGGTCAACATCGCGGTCAACGATATCGCGGCCCACTATACCCCCAAGGCGAATGACAGGCTGAGGTTCTCACAGGGTGATCTGGTCAAGATAGACGTAGGCGTCCATATAGACGGATGTATTGGAGATACCGCAAGGACGGTGGAGGTGGGGACGAATACATACTCATCGCTGATCGACGCCTCGAAGCGATCACTGGATGCGGCGATCGAGGTAATGAGAGGCGGGATAAAGCTATCCAGGATCGGCTCAATAGTGGAGAGGACCATGAACTCCATGGGGTTCAAACCGATAATCAACCTGACAGGGCACAGCATAGAGAGATACAAGCTCCATGCGGGCCTCTCGGTCCCCAGCTATGATGACAGGGGTACGGACGTGGTTCCGGTGGGCATCATCGTTGCCATCGAGCCGTTCGCCACCACGGGCGTGGGTGAGGTGGTGAACGGGAAGAGGTCGAACATATACAAGTTCGTGAGGGAGAAGGAGTATCTGAAGGACAGTCAGAGCAATGCCCTCAGGTTGATAAAGGAGAGGTTCCCATATCTTCCATTCTCGGAGAGGTTCATATCCTCCAGGTTCAATAAAGGGGAGAAGGTCACAAACGGGCTTTTGAGAGCCCAGGCCATATATTCGTTTCCCATCCTCCGGGAGATATCCGGGGGGATGGTGGCCCAGACCGAACATACCGTATATGTTGCCGAGAAGGGATGTATTGTACTTACCAGGTGAGTGATGGAAATGAAGGGTACCGATGAGGGCGGAATGACCTATGCACGATCCGGTGTGGACATAATGAAAGAGGGCGACTCGATCAGAGCACTGGTGTCTGCCCTCACGTTCCGGAGGGAAGGTTTTGGGGGACACGTGGATATAGGCGGACATTTCACAGGCTTGATAGATATTGGTGACAGATACCTGTCACTGTGTACGGATGGGGTGGGGACAAAGATAATGATCGCCGAGAGCCTGGATAAATGGGACACGGTGGGGATCGACTGCATGGCGATGAACGTGAACGACATGATCTGCATCGGCGCCGAGCCGTTGGCATTTGTGGATTACATCGCGACCGAGAGCCCCTCGCCGGAGTTACTGGGGCAGATCGGCGTCGGGTTGAACGAGGGTGCCAGGCAGTCGAACCTGACGATAATCGGAGGGGAGACCGCAACACTTCCCGAGATAGTGAACGGGCTGGACCTCGCCGGAACGTGCCTTGGAGCCGTCGGCAAGGGCGATGTGATCACCGGTGAGAAGGTAACGGATGGCGATCTGATCTTGGGCCTTCCGTCAACTGGCATACATTCCAACGGCTTCTCCCTGGTAAGACGGATATTGGAGGATGGCAATATCCCATTGACGTCAACCATTTCGGAGGTCCTGGGTACGGGCACCTGGAAGGGCAGCAGTCTCTTCCCGCGATCCCGGGAGGAGTTCGAATCATGGGCTGGCGATAACCCGGAGCTGATCGTCGGGGAAATACTTCTTGAGCCGACGGCGATCTACGTAAGAACGATAATGGATATGCTTGCAAATTCTCCCCGTGGGTCCATCCATGGAATGGCCCACATAACGGGTGGAGGGCTGAGGAATCTACCCCGGATCAACGAAGGATGGGCATACCGTATCAGGGAGCCCCTTAATGTGCTTCCGATCTTCAAGATGCTTCAGGTACTGGGGTCGGTGGCCGACCTGGAGATGCACCAGACGTTCAACATGGGCATGGGTTTCTCCATTGTGGTCGAAGCCGAACATGCTGGAAAGGCGCTTGAGATAGTGGGGCCAGCAGGGGGCAGGATAGTTGGTGTCGTGAAGGAGGGAGGGGGGGTAGGAATTGACGGCAACTCGATAGAATTCGATGGATATATATGAACGATAATATTTCGGGAACACCCTTTTCTGGACCATCCAACAGAGATTATACCCTCTCCATCCAATCCTCGGATATGTCAGATATGGGAACAGACATACATGCAATGGAACCTTAATAACACTTTTGCCGCCGGGATGTGGGATATTTAGATGGGATGGGCGAATGCAGAAATGATCCGGCCGATCATTACATAAGGTGAAAAAGAGGTCGAGATTTTAGAAACCCTTAAATATAAAATCGCGTATGCACGGTTCGTTCTGGACTTGTCAGATAGTGGGAATGATATATTTTGGGTCCGTAGCTTAGCTAGGTAGGAACGATCGGTGGGATTATAGCTGCCGCCTTCCCTAGAAAGAGCGTCCGGCTTTTAACCGGACGGCCGGGGGTTCGAATCCCCTCGGACCCGCTCTTTTGTT
>CBDVER010000306.1:0-2967 GCA_965373055.1 uncultured Thermoplasmata archaeon | reverse complement strand
GAGGTCCAAGATCCTGGAGATGTGAACATGAGCGAAGAGGATACCAATAACAAAGAAGCACCCGTGGTGGAGACACAGGTCAAAGAGGCTCCCGGGGAGAAAGTGAATCATCCCCCGGTAAAAGCACCAACGCCTTCCACCCCCCCGAGCGGTGGACCCCAGAGGAGTTTCAACAGAAGGGGCGGGGATAGAAGGGATAACAGAAAGAGGCGCGAGAGGGGTTTCGACGTCAACGATTGGACCCCCACGACAGGCCTTGGACGGTTGGTCAAGTCGGGAAAGATCTCGAACATGAGCGATGCCCTCTCCAACGACCTCCCCCTCAGGGAGCCGCAGATAGTGGACCATCTGATGGGCGAGTCCCTTGTGGATGAGGTCCTCAAGGTCAACATGGTCCAGAGGATGACGGATTCGGGCAGGAGGACGAGGTTCTCCATAACCGTCGTCGTCGGCAACGGAGATGGATACGTTGGATTGGGTGCGGCCAAGGGAAAGGAGGTTGGACCCACGATCAAGAAGGCGATAGACAACGCCAAGCTCAACATGGTCGAGCTGGTCAGGGGATGCGGATCCTGGAGGTGCGGCTGCATGAACCCGCACAGCCTGCCTTTCAAGGTGGTGGGAAAGTCCGGATCCACGGTGGTTACCCTCAGACCTGCACCCATGGGTGTGGGGCTGGCGGTGGGCGATATCGCCAAGAAGATGCTGAAGCTGGCAGGCATCAATGATGCCTGGGGATTCTCCAGGGGTCAGACCAAGACGACGGTCAACAACGCCAAGGCAGTCATGGATGCCCTCAAGAGGATCAATGCCGTGAAGGTTCAGGAATCCCAGAGGGTTATGCTGGAACATAAGAAGGGAGCTATCGGAGTGCATGAGCAGGAGATCAAGGGCGGTGATGATGAATGAGCTTAGCTGTAGTCAGGGTAAGGGGCACTTTGAACATAAAGCCAGATATTAAATTGACGATGAAACTTCTCAGGCTCAACCGTACCAACCACTGTGTTGTGGTGCCGGAAACACCGGAGTACATCGGTATGGTGAGGAAGGTAAAGGATTACGTCACCTGGGGGGAGGTGTCCGAGGAGTTCATGGCCGAGCTGATTAGCGCCAGGGGCAAGCTGACAGGAGACGACCCCATCACGGACAGGTACATCAAGGCAAACTCGGATTTCAAGGATATCAAGGATTTCGCATCCGCGGTATCCGCGGGGTCGGTCAACTACAATTCGCTGAAGGATGTAAAGCCCATTTTCAGGCTCTCACCGCCCAACAAGGGGGGTTACGAGGGTATCAAGAGGAGTTTCCAGGTGGGCGGTGCGCTCGGCTACCGTGGAGAGAAGATAAACGTCCTGATCAAGAGGATGCTGTGAGGTGTTGGACATGGCCGATAAGAAGACCTATAAAATGAGGGGAAAGAAGACCCATGGCCACGGTACAAAGGCCAGAAGGGGTGCAGGTAAGAGGGGCGGTAGGGGAATGGCGGGCAACCACAAGCACCGGTATATGCATGTGATCAAATACTACGGAAAGGATTACTTCGGAAGACACGGTTTCAAGAGGCCGCAGTCGGTGGTCAGGTCGGATATCATACTCAACCTGAGCACCATCCGGGAGAACCTTAATGCGATGGTGAAGGATGGAGCTGCCAGAAAAAAGGGCGACGCCTATGATATAGATATCGAGAAGATAGGATGCTCCAAGCTTCTCGGCGGCGGCTCCCTCGGCGACCTGAAGATACATGTGATCACACCCTCTGCCTCTGCCAGGGCCGTCGAGAAGATCGAGGCATCTGGCGGCTCGGTGACGATCAGGGAGAAATAGATGCAGGTCAGACCCCTTCGTTCCTCTCAATTCTTTTATAGGGGAATGGTAATTGGGGTCTACCTGTCCTTGCTAAAATGGCGGTGCTTGATAACATGGCGGTAGAGCGAAATTATCTCAAAGCGATCCCTGTGGTGATCATCTATCTGGCAGCCATGGCTCTCCTATATTTATGGCAGTACAAGGACCTGAGCATTTACGATTACGGAGAGGTAGCCCTTTTCATAATCATCGCACTGAGCATTGCCGTGATATTCCTCATGGTAGGCATGATGGTCACCTATGCCGGAGATGGCAGCAAACTGTACGGCATGAAACCCATCGCTGATAAATGGCCTGCCGTCAAGAAGCCCGAGGGCCACGTCAGGTTCAGGACAAAGATGATGTGGACGTTCGGGATATTGATACTCTACTTCTTCCTCAGCAACGTCTCCATATACGGGCTCTCCGGTGAGAGCATAGATATATTCTCCGAGTTCAGGGCAATCCTCGCAGGTGCCAACGGATCATTGATGCACCTTGGTATCGGGCCGATAGTCACCGGCTCGATCATCATGCAGCTCTTCTCCGGTGCCAAGATCATTCAGCTTGATCTCCAGAAGGCAGAGGACAAGGCGATATATCAGGGCGTTCAGAAGATCCTCGTCCTGGTGATGATATTCATTGAGGCGATCCCACAGGTATACGGTTATCTCAATCCGTCCGAGAAGGATTGGATGGGGGATATCGGCCTGGGCTGGGCAAGGATGGTGATCATCGTCCAGCTGATATTCGGATCCTATCTGGTGTTCCTCATGGATGAGGTGATATCCAAATGGGGCATAGGAAGCGGTATCTCGATGTTCATCGCGGCCGGCGTCTCCCAGTCGATATTCCAGGGGACCCTATCCTGGATACCCCTTGGGGACCAGACGGCGGCCAAGTACAATTTCCCGGTTCCGGACCCGGGAGCCGTACCATCCGGGACCCTTCCCAAGACCTGGTATATTCTGGAGAATATGCAGGGGGGATTCAGGGAACTTGCCAGCGGAGGCTTTGAGACTATCTTCCTCAGCCCGCCCAATCCCATCGTTGCCCTGGTATCCACAGTGGTGATATTCCTCGTGGTCGCCTATGTGGAATCGACCCAGATCGAGCTCCCCC
>CBDVER010000305.1:0-2974 GCA_965373055.1 uncultured Thermoplasmata archaeon | reverse complement strand
GGAGTGTTCGCGGGGTTTCAGATTGATCCCATCACTTGCAGTGATGGGCAAGGTTCCAGTCTGGGTCACGGATGGAAAGTACAAGCCCATCGTATCGGACGGAGAGACGCTGACCGCTGTCCCCCTAGCCCGCACCCTTCAGAAGGGGTTCTCGATAATGCACTATATCGACATATTCGGCATGACAAAGGGCGATGTCGAGTGGAACATGATACAGTCCATAATGGATACGGGCGAGGTGTGGGGCGATGTCGGAGCGGTGGATTCCGATTCCATCATCGATCTCATCATGGCAGGTGCCACGGAGGCGGTGGTCTCCACCAAGATGATCCACTCCCTGGATGAGATCGCATCCTGTTTCGAGATGACCGAGAACCTCATCGTTCAGATAGATTACGAGGACGGGGTCCTTGCACGTGATGAGCTGATGAGGAGGATGACGGCCCCACAGCTGGTGGAGGAGCTCGTATCCCTCGGTGTGGAGAGGTTCATCATGAACGACATGACCGAGGGGAGAGAACATATCTCGAAGGAGCTTATCGAACGTATCGACCGGTACATCCCCGGGGAGGGGGCGGTATTCGTGGACGCCCTGGACCTTTCCGAGGTCGAGGAAGTTGATGATAGGGGCGCATCCGGAGCCGTGATAAGCTGCTCCCGCCTGATCGAGGGATTGAGATGAAGGAGGAGATCCGGAAGATCGTGGCGTCCATATTCAACGTTGCGGGTGGCGGGCCACTTTCCAGAAGGGAGTTCGTCAACATGCTCGCTCACAACCTCAGATGGTTCGATCCCGAGACCTCCAAGAAGCTCCTCAATGCTGCCGTTCGGTCCGCCCAGATCAGGGTGACCCCCGATGGCCTGCTGGAAAGGGGTTTCGATCCGGACGCCGTTACCCTTGAGGCCGATTACACGCCGGACCCGGAGCTGGACCTTGATGAGATGAGCAAACCCCTCGTCGAAAGGTTGATAGAGGCGGTATGCGACCAGAACCTTCCAATGAAGGATGCGGTGAAGATGATCAATCACGTGGGAGAGGAGCTGAACCTCCTATTCCCGGCCGCTACCATACATGTCGGCATCTCAAGGGGACGGGACATGTCCGAGTTCTACAACGAGGTCAACACGTTCATAATAGACGGGGAGATGTAACAGATGCCAGGCCTCATCGAGGCGGAGCTGAGGTGCGGCCCTATCAGAGGGGGAGACCCGAAAGCGGTGGAGAGGCTATCGGCCCCCTTTATCCGCAACCGCGCCGGGAAGAAGGGGCTCATCAAATTGCTAATGGGGCAGAATACGGCCTATCCCGAATGTGCAGACCTGCTCTCCGCATCGGAGGCGCTCTCCGCGAAGGGACTACATCGGCTCTCCCTGGACCCAATGGAAAAACTGATCGGGAACGCAGGCCTGGACCGTGATCTGAGGGAGGTCTGCCTGAGCCGAATGTGCCTGATCGCAACGCTTCACGACATCCCACTTGACCTGGGGCCGCTGCTGTCCGAGCTGGGCCTTCTCCGCTCCTCACCCTCGGCGGCGGCCAGGATGCTCAACCGCAGGAGGATCAAGAAAGGGCACGAGCTCGCCGGTATGGAGCGCGAGCTGGTACTGGGACTGCTTGCCTACCGCAGGGTGGACATCGTCGAATCCCCCGAAATGGTCGAGGACCTGGACCGGGGCGCCTCGATACACTTCACCAGAGCAAAGGATATGGCATCAGAATTGAGGGGCGGGGAGATGGGGGATGGGTGGGGAGCCTACCACCTGGCGAGATGTATGATGATCTCGGGAACCCTCCGCGGGCAGATCGGCCTCCTGCGCAGGGGAAATGAGGACCTGGCCGAGGGGCTCGAACTGGCCAGATCTGGGCCGTTCCCAACGCTAATCCTCTCCATTCTGCTGGAGATCTGCTCATTTGCCGAGGACCTGGAGGGGGCAAATAAGCTTCTGGATGAGGCGCACATGATCGCAGATGAGCTTGGGAACAGGCCCGCGCTTGCGAGGATCGCCTATATCCACGGAAGCCTTGCCTGCCTTGATGGGGAAGGGGACAGGAAGATGCGTAAGGGGAGGATCATCAAAGGGGCCGAGGAGATACTCCTCGCCTCGGACCGGCTGGGGGCAGCAGCAGAGGGTGAGGCTCCCGCCATCTGGAGATCGGAGGCGGCCGTATGGTTGATACGCGCAGGGGAGCCGGAGAGGGCGATGAAGGTGCTCAGGGGGTGTGCCAGGAGCATCAGGGCCTCTGATGATCGGGGGCTCCTGATGGAGCTCCTCTCCGCTTCTGTTTACGCAAAGCTATCGACAGGGGACCGACGTGGCGGCAAAAAGGCCCTTCTGGACCTCCTATACCACCATCCCGTCAAGAGCGATGTGAGGGCCTTCAACCTCCTCAAGGAGGCGGTGGAGGGCCATGCCTGGCTAAGGGAAGACGAGGATACCAGAGAGCTCTTCGAGGGGGAGGTCATCTACCGCATAGACCGGTTTGTGGTTGACGATATCAAGAGGAGGGCGATAGACGCCTATCCGAATGAGTTCGGGGCGATGCTTCGAGGAGTGGAGCACATCACCCGCCTCGATCCGATAATGGAGGGTGCCGGTGGAAGGACGCAGTTCATGTTCTCGCTCTACAGCAGGTTCTCCGGCAGGAATGTGGAGGGGGAGGGAGTGGTACACTCCCATCCATCCGGGTCCGCCCGTCCCAGCCGCGCGGACCTGAGCATGTTCGGCAGGTTTCCCGGCATCAACATCATCATAGGGCACCCTTTCAGGGACGATTCAATGGCCGCCTACGACAGGTTAGGGAACCGCGTGAGGCTGGATATCGTCCCCTGATCGATCCGCCCTGCTGACAAGGTCCCGTGCGATGCCTTTCAGGAGCGATACCACCTCCGGGTCCAGGGCGGGGTGGTCCAGGGCTTTTATGCCGGGTTGGGTTCGCTGTTCTGCCCTCTCCCGGCTGTATTCCAGGGCTCCC
>CBDVER010000304.1:0-2982 GCA_965373055.1 uncultured Thermoplasmata archaeon | reverse complement strand
AGAGAAGGTATCACACTGGGTGGAGAAGACGTTGGTGCTCAACCAGCAGGAGGTCACGGATGGGGAGAGGCCGACCCAGCCGGTGAGGATAGCCCATCACCACAACGGCAACTGCGGAGAGCTGCAGGACCTGACAATAGCGGCGGCAAGAAGCGCGTTGATACCCGCAAGGGGTGTGATGTTGACCGGTGAGGACCACGTCTGGTCCGAGTTCTACCTTGGCGGGTGGCATCAGTGGGATAACTACTGGTCCGATGGTGGCGGGGTGATCGCCAATCAGCTGACCTACTGGTGGGGATGGCGGGATCGGGGAGGCTCGGGGCTATGGGCGCAGATGGGCAATGGACAGGTAGAGGACGTGGGGGATACATACCGTACCACTGACATCACGGGAAGGCTGATCGTAACGGTAACAGACGGAGATGGGGATCCAGTAGATGGAGCAAGGGTAATGGCCCTATCTCACTGGGCGATGGAGAGTATAGACCTGGATGTGGGACCTTATCAAGGTCCGCCACCTGTAACGATCCCATTACCATCTATATGGGGCTATACCGATCAGTACGGAAAATGCGAGCTGACGGTGTGGCGCCAGAACTTCAATATCAGGGTAACATCTGATATAGGGACCTACGTGAGCGAGAAATTCACGGTAGGAGATTCAGAGACAAAGGAGATGTTCGTTAGATTGGATGGTGGGATGCCACGACACAATATATGGGACTCAACCGACACCTCCTTTTCTACGTACAATATCGTATCAGCCGAGATCGTGGGGTCCACACAGGAGCAGGATTCGTTTATCTCCGGCAATATATATGATAACCGGATGCACGGGGGAAAGCTGATCGGCTTTACCCAGAGGGAGTGGGCCCTTGGGTCATCCAATGTAAATGGTCTCATGGACATATCCACAACATCACCATATATGGGATTGATCAAGAGATATCGCAGTGATGATGGCTACTTCGTAATGAGGAATGTACAGAGTATCAAGACCTCGGTGTTTGTGAGGGTAAGGATCTACGACCCCATCTATTACGATGGTGAACTCACCCCCAAGTTCTTCACGATAAACGATAGAGGTCAGGATGATGAAGGGTTCGAGATATTTGGTGAGAACACGGTATCGGGTTGGATAACCGATTGGACACTTGATTGGGATATGGAGAACGGGACGATAAACTATCTATTCGATAAATTGGAGAACCCCAGGATCGTAGGCCCAAAGGGAACCATCCCTGTCGAGCTTACTGAATTACCCGGATACGAGAAGGCGGAGATACCATGGGTCGCCCATGGACTGAACGGCTATATCGGTGAGAATACCTTCAATTTTATTGCTGATATCAACGAGGAGGGAACGAAAAGCGAGTACAACGTTACCTTCAGCCTATACTTCAAGGATACCCGTGCCCCCAGATGGGATAGATTGGTGAACGAGACGATCTCATGGGGCCGTTCCACCGAGATAGGCCTGGAATTGGCACATACCGAGGATACCGTCTCGGGGGTAGGTTTCCTCAATAACGAGTACACCTGGACGAATCCGCTGTCAGGCTTCGAGGAGACAGGAGGATCACTTACCTGGAGGTTCAACACATCAGATCATCCGGGTGGCAGGAGGTCTGTCCGGATGTCGATGATCGACGATGCGGAAAATATACAGACCGCCGTTTTCTTCGTGATCTTCGAGGAGATATCACCTGCCTTCAGGAGGGTCTCTCCGTCCAACGGGTCTATCATCAAATATGATTCTCTTACGGTAACAGGGGAGGTATCAGACGACGTTATGATCTCCAAGCTCACCATAAGTTACCTTGGTAGAACGTTGGATATAACCGACACAATGGATGATCCGGGCGTATTCTCATATGAAATTGAATTCGGTGGGTACAGGGGTGATGTGAACATCACATTGAGAGGTATGGACAATGTAGGCCTTGTTACCGATTCTTACATAGAGATATACGTGGATGGACTTCCAGATATGACACCACCCTCGGTAAGCATTACATCTCCAGGTGATGGTATTTCTTTTACTAGGGGCGAGGAGATAAGGTTTGCAGGGTATGCCAGTGATGATAGGGCCCTAACATCCTTGATATTGAGATCGCCCGGTGAAACACATGACCTGTTGAAAGATATGGATGTGGATCGATGGCAGGCCACGATCTCCACCTCGAAGTGGCCATTGGGAAACAACATGATAACGGTCTCGGCTGTCGATGCTGAAGGCAACTCAAATATTGACAGTGTCAAGATCAACATATTGACGGACGAGATCCCTTTCATCGACAGGGAGGACCCCGTTATCATATTCGAAACACAAAGGGAAGATGAATATGGTCTGGGAGATGAGGTTATTATCAAGGGAAAGGTGATCGACGATGGTAGTCCGTCCGAATGCACGCTTGGATATTCCATACAATCCCTCAAGTTCGTGGACATCACCGGGTCGATGAACTCTGACGGCACATTTGAATGGGAATTTAATACAGGAACGATCGATATGTCAAATATTGATGACCCGGAGCTGTTATTCATTATTCTAGGCGGTTTTCAGATAGAGTTCCTGGTAGTGGACGGTGCCGGGAACGAGAGGACCTTCACGTATGAAATATCGATAATAGACACCTTACCACCGGTCCTGGTTGACATAAAGGTGGAAGAGACCATGAAAGGTGATATCTCCATTGACCTGTTGATCAGCGATGGTACCATGGTCACCGACCTTGTTCTGGAGGTGAGGGGTCCAAGGGGAGGAGTGGTCGCCAGGAAAAAGTTGGACAACAGGGACCTTCTGAAGAGTGGCAACGAATTCAGGTACACTGGCAATATGGAGTTATATGGAAGAGATGGTGGAATGACGCTTCATATAACTGCCGGGGATAGATGGGGAAATACCCTTGAAGGATCTGAAGGTTTTTTCATTCAAGGCGATAAAGATGAGGATGTTCTATCAATGAAGCCAATATTTTT
>CBDVER010000303.1:0-2984 GCA_965373055.1 uncultured Thermoplasmata archaeon | reverse complement strand
GACGCTGACAGGGAAGGTTCCCTGGATATTCTCACTTCTTGAGGAGACGGGGGACATGGAGAAGAAGATCAAGGAGCTGATGGTACACAAGGAGCTGGGAAACGCCCTTCAGGGGTTCACGGAGGGGCAGTCAACGGTGAGCACCGCCCAGGCCCTGCGGGCAAAGTTCAAGTCGACGGGATGGGTGGTCGTCAACCTGACCGGAGGGGCGGAGGGCGTGGATATCATGTACGGCAACTTCAATCAGATGATAATGCATCTTGTTGGCTACAAGGAGAGCTTCCAGGTGAACCTCAAGGATATCCCCAGGCCCCTGCCGAACATCGAGGCAGGCGTCTTCGAAGGTGTTGTGGATTGATGTATCTGCCGCTTGAGATTAGATAATTATACTTAGAGGTAGCCAGACAGCAATTCTCGCCCAATATAACCTAACTTTGACATATGAGTACCGATTGGTGTCAAAGTGAGGCCTCTCCCAACATTGACCAGCTCAGATCATATTCGATATGTCAATGTTGGGATATAAATGATAAAAGCTCAGTATCCTATTTGTATACTATCCTTACTTGGGAGAAGTTTGCGGGGGTACTTATGTATAAAATCGGTATAATCGATAAATGATATTATATAGACAAACGTTTCATTTCCAATGTGGTGAAGTTAATGAATAGATTGAGGGATTTTTCGGTTCTCGTATTTGTATCAATGTTATCTGTTGCAATATTCCCCGTGATATTGGCATCACCTGACGAAAACAGTGCCCCTATCTTCACATATGAAGAGACAAACGAAAAGTCAAATGTCGGAGAAGGAACCACATCAGGTTTTTTCACAGAGAACCTGGGGCAGTGGGATAACGATCTGGACCTTATCGCCTCGACACCGTTCGGACGTGCGGGGTTCTCATCGGGATGTTCCTATCTGGATGTCAGGCCGGAGCGAGGCTCCACGGGTTTTATCCTCAAATACGAGTTCGTGGGCTCCGATCAGGTGGAACCGAAAGGGCAAGACCTGCTGCCCCATTACAATAATTATTTCTTTGGAGATGATAAAACAACTTGGTACACCGAGGTTGAAAATTACCATTCCGTCGTGTATGAGGACCTCTGGGATTCCATCGACCTCAAATACTATTTTACCAAGGACGGTCTGAAGTACGATCTCATCCTCCATCCAGGTGCGGACCCGGATGATATTAAGATCAAGCTCTCAGGCATGAAGGAGATGATAGTGGAAGAGGACAACATCGAACTGCTCCTTCCCTCCGGCGGTCCATCGATCACGGACAATGAGCTGAAAGTGTGCTACGGTGATGATGGAACCCCGATCACCGCCTCTTTCTCCCGCATCTCCTCCGATATTTACGGGTTTGAGCTCGAAACCTACGACCGCTCAAGAGAGGCCGTTATCGATCCGCTGATCTACTCCTCGTTTATAGGCGGCAGCAATTACGATGTCGGTAGATCGGTGGAGGTCGACAGCAGCGGCAACGCATACGTTACGGGTAGAACGCAATCCTCCAATTTCCCCACCACATCAGGCACCTATAACACATCATACAACTCCAACGGGGATGTATTCATTACCAAGATGAACTCTGCCGGAAGCAGCCTTGTCTATTCGACGTTCGTGGGGGGCAGTTATGACGACCACGGGTACGGGATCGATATCGACAGCAGCGGCAACGCATATGTGACCGGGTACACCTCGAACTGGAACTGGTCCGGGGGAAACCAGTCATACTACACCTTCCCGACAACCTCCGGAGCATTTGATGAGTCCCACAACGGTGATAATGATGTGTTCGTCATTAAATTAAATCCATCCGGGTCTTCTCTACTTTACTCGACCGTCGTGGGTTCCAATCGATCAGAAGACGGGCGGGGAATAGTGGTGGACTCAAACGGCAATGCATACGTGACCGGTTCCACAGACTCATCCAACTTTCCAACAACCTCCGGTGCCTATCAGACAACCAGTTCGGGGAGCGCAGAAGCATTCGTTTTCAAGCTGAATTCCACCGGTGCGAAGATGCTGTATTCAACCTTTCTCGGCGGTGACAACACCGACCGGGCATATGATATCAAGGTCGATACCAGCGGTAATGCCTATGTGACAGGGTCCACCCGTTCGTCGGATTTTCCGACCACAAGCGGTTCATACGATCAGACACACAATTCCAACTACGATGTGTTCGTCACGAAGCTGAACTCCACAGGCAAGGGGCTTGTTCACTCCACCTTCGTGGGAGGCGGCGACAGGGATTATGGGTATTCCATCGATATCGACAGCAGCGGCAATGCCTACGTGACTGGAAAGACATACTATTATTATTCCGGCGGTAATAATTCCACATCATCGAATTTTCCCGTAACCCAGAACGCCTACGACAGGTTCCACAACGGCAATTACGATGCTTTTGCCTTCAAATTGAACAGCGCGGGAACATCACTGACATACTCTACCTTCATCGGTGGGAGTTCAAGGGATTCGGGGGAAGGGATCTCGGTGGACGGAAATGGAACCGCGTACATCACCGGATACACCTCATCATACAATTTCCCCACTACGTGGGGGTCCCAAGATACATCACAGAACGGCAACGATGACATCTTCGTCGTGAAACTAAGCAGCAGCGGGTCAAGGATCGATTACTCCACCTTTGTTGGCGGCAGCAGTGGGGATGTCGGCTATGATGTCGAGTATCACACATCAGGACACGTTTTCGTCACCGGTGTGACCTACGGTTCGGGATTTCCCGTGACCAATGGTTCATATGACACTTCCAGCAACGGCAGGGATGATGTGATCCTCTTCAAACTGGATTTCACCATTTCAGCACCTCCGATGGCTCCCACGGGATTGAACGCCAAACTTCGCTCCGACCACGTGAAGCTGACCTGGAGACATCCGACGAACAACGGCACATCACCATTGATCGGATACAGGATCTACAGATATATGGAGGGGGGAAACGGATCCGG
>CBDVER010000302.1:0-3009 GCA_965373055.1 uncultured Thermoplasmata archaeon | reverse complement strand
CCTACAGGGAGATAATATCATTCCATATGGAGGGCATGGAGTTCTTCGGCGATGAGCTGGATGGGGACACCCTTTACGGCCTCCCTTTCACCGATCCGTATTCCACGTCAGGGGATCCCGTTCAGGCGCTGAAGGAGAAACTGACCTCGATCCTCGAGTCCCGGGGAAACGAGGGCATTCCATCCAACTGCGAGCTTTCAGAGCAGCTGAAGCTGATAGAGTTCACGCTGGGCATTGACCTCTCGGGGATGGAGGGCCTGAGATATTTCAGGTCCAGAAGGGGAAAGGAGATAAGGAAGGGAAAGGCGCACTTCATCGATCTAAGGCTAGGGGGGCCGGTCCCCACCTCCAGTACGGCCGAGATGATATGGGACCATCTATCCGGTGAGGGGAGGGGGAAGATGGTCCTGATCGATGAGTTCGTTCCCAGGGGGACGATATTCAATCAGGGGATCATAAGGGCCGAAGGGGAGGTCCACCCGGGCGACATCGTGTTCATCTCGTCCGAGGGAGGATACAAGGGGGTGGGACGGGCGCTGGTGCCGCAGGCGGTCATGAACACCGGGCTCAGGGGGCCCTCCGTGAAGATCATCTCACACGTGAAGGGTCATTGAACGAACCGGGCGAATACCGACCCAAGGGACTCGACGTCGCGGACCCACTTTCCGGTGAGCATTGCGATCCTCTTTCTGAAATACGTGTCATACGGCAGCCCATCGGCCCTACAGAGCCTCATCAGCTCCGCGGCAAGCTGGCCGCCCTTTCTGTCCCAATCGGTCAGGATGACCGCCCTTTGATATCTCTCATCCCTGGAGATGGAGCTTATGACCTCCAGGAGGGGGACCCCCCGATTTATCTCAACGATGGTGCCAGTCGCACCTATCCTTTTCAGGCAGGCCGTGTCCTTCTTCCCCTCCACGAGGATCACCACATTCTCCCCCGGTTCATTCAGGTCCTGGAGCCAGTCGAGAAGGGCCTGACCCATCTCCTCCGGAGTGTCGGGGAGCATGTGAGGTGATCGTACTCATATCATATCCATTTTATCTGTTGGGGGAGGGCATTGACCTGTTGCTCTTGGGGAATTAAAAATGTTTATCAAACATCATAATTTGCTTTACTAGTAGAAAGAAATATAATAGTGGTATGCGATTGATTTGCGTCCCTTTAGGGGTGGTGTTATTGTTCAAGGATAACGTTGACGGATTGGATAACATATTTTATACCGACCTTTTCCAGGGAGCGATAGTGATCGTGTACGGTCCTCCCGGCAGCCTGAAATCGGGCCTGGTATTCTCTATCCTCTCCAAATACCTCGAGAAATCCGGTCAGTTCGGCATGTACATGACGATCGAGGAGACAACGCTTTCCCATCTCAGGAACATGGAGTCCCTGGGGATCGGCGTCCCGGACAACCTGATGATATCCGACTACAGCGACATCAGGAGCAGGTTCGAGGGAGATGACGCCCCCGATTTCCTGGAGATGGTGGATGGTGTGATCAAGTTCTTCAAGGACAAGGAGGGTGATAATTTCACCACCTTCGCCCTGGATTCACTGGGCGGCCTCTACACGCTGATCAACAACGAGAACCTCAGGGCAAGGATGTTCCATTTCTTCAAGAAGCTTCGCGAGAACAACCTCACATCATTCATAATCATGGAGACCCCCAGGTCATCCAACGTCAAGGGCGGCCTTGGTTCGGAGATGTTCCTGGCGGACGGCATCATCGAGATGGGGCCTATAGAGCATCAGCACGACATACACCTTTACATGCAGGTGTTGAAGATGAGGTCATGCCATCACTCGAGGAAGAAGCACCTGATCGACATAGGGGAGAAGGGCATCTCCATCCTGAGCCCCGTGGTGAATTGAGCAGGTCAATTCGTATATGAATGTTTGAATATTCTCAGTTTCTGTCATTTATTGTTAGGATTTTATGACAATTTTATATATCATCTCGTATTTGTTCCCCTGATACATGTGAAACGGAAAAGGGGCGCAAAATCCTATGCAGGCCTTTCGGACCTCTCCGACAGGGAGATAGAGGCGCTGATGGGGCTTTTCGCGGATCCATGGATCATGGAAGATCGGCGGTCGGTGAGGTCGGAGAGGATGGGTCTCTCCTTCAACGGTATCATATCGAAGTTCGAGGATGACGGTTTGATACGGAGGGGCTATCTCCCTTCCCTGTGGATGTTGGGTGGGGATATCCTTAGCCTGACGGTGACCACCATCCCCTCGATATCCCTCCTGAACCTGGACAACGTCTGCTCGGGCGACCTCTTTCCTTTCAGGATGATCAAGGCGAGGGACCAGGATACCCATCTCTGCCTGGGCGTCTTCCCGGACTTCACGTATTACAACTCCACCTTCAGCAGGTGGAAGAACGGTATCGCGAGGTCGAGGTCCCGGATAGATCTGCACACGACGTGGATGCCCTGTACAAGGCTTCACTTCCACGATCTCTTCTCATTTGAGGGGATATTCGCCAGGCTCCACGGCCTGGAATGTCCCAACGAGGGGAGATTGCACGATCGCATCTTTCATGAGAGAAGCGAACACCTAAGCCACCATGATAAGATTCTTCTCAAGGGGATCGTTCAGTATCCGGGCCTGTCCCATCTGGCCCTATCGAAGAGATTGGGGATAAACAGGCAGTCCATTTCGAAGTTCAAGGCCCACGCCCTTGAGACCGGAATGGTGCATCCAATGGTTACACCCGACCTGAGGGGGCTTGGCCTGGGCCTGATGGCGGTGATCCAGATGAAGCTGGATACGTTCCACAGGAAGGATAAGGATGTGGTCCTGGTGGATATCGCCAGGGACCTCAGGGGTTTTTCCTTCTTCAACCTCAGCTCCCTGGACAATCAGATGATCATCTCCGCACACAGGGATTTCGGGGAGTTTCAGGGAGATCTCCGGTTCCTGCTCAGGAGGTACGAGGAGGAGGGGTTGCTCAGAGGGCCCGCGCACGTCTCCGCTCTTGAGATGCCCCGGGATCTCAATCCG
>CBDVER010000301.1:0-3020 GCA_965373055.1 uncultured Thermoplasmata archaeon | reverse complement strand
CGGCATCGACCGACAAACACTCCATGGGCCCTTTTCATATCATAATATTGATGATCTGTGACACGACCCAGTAATAAAAACCATGATATGCGGGCCTATCTATCTGGCCGATTAACAGGTTACGGGCCATAGCATATTGATGTGTGAATGGCCTATATGCACCTGTTGCTCTTTACAAGCCCGAAAAGGAAAAGGGACACCGGGATCGCATCGTCATCTATCTCATCTTTTGTAAGATAGATCGTTCTGAACGGTAAAATGGTCCTTTTCAGTCTGCCGTACTTCGTCTCGAAACCTGTGAAGCTGTCATCCTTGAAAATGACCATGTCGCACTCCTTCCTACCATAGTAGTAGCCGGCAAAAGCATGCTTTTCCATCATCAGCGGTCTTTCGAGAGTCCAGATCAAATGGGTGGTGACCACTTCCTCCACGATCCATTCGACATTCCGGTCAACGAACTGTTGACACCCCTCCCAGTCCACCCCCCGAAGATAAGCGTACAGGGCAGTTGGAAGCAATGAACTCTGGAAGATCACCTTTTTCTGTTTTCTCAGGAAATGGCGCCCTTTCGATATGTCCCATGGATGCAAAAGGAATGTGATCCTAGATTCCTCAAGAAGCTCAAGGTAATCACGCACCGTATTATGATGAATTTCAATATCAGAACCAAGTGATCGGAAATCGATCCTGTTTGATCCGATAGCAAGTAATCTCTCCATGATGGCACGGGCAATACTTTCACTCTTGCCCTCTTTTGCTATCGTGTCCAGGATCACCCTTATGATCGTTTCATAGGTTTCAGAGCTGACATGCCCCATCTCGATCAGATCCGAAATGGCATCCGGGAAACCACCAGTGAAGAGATACAACTGGAACAGCCGTTCGATCTCCTCGTAATATGGGATCAGATCACTGATGTCCGCCTTGTCCGGTTTGAAAGAGGTCCTTGATCCGGATACGGCCTGCAACGCATCCTCCACCGGCTTTCCCATGTCTCTATCCTCAACTTCCAGAAGAGATAACACGAATTCCCTGAATGAGAGAGGATTGAAGTAATAATCATTCCCTTCAAGCCCCCTGCCGGGCAAACGGTCGATCTTCTTCTTAAGACCCAAAGGGTTCGAACCAGTTGCAATGATAGTGAACTGTCCCTCCTCCATCAACTCCTTGAGCATTAGCTCCCAGCCGTCCATATATGTTATCTCGTCAAGGAATAGATATCCTCCACCTCGCCTGATGATGAACTCCTCAACGATGTTCTTGATCTGGCTCTTTTTGATACTATCGCATGATAGATACAGGATCGATCTTGGGTCCTGGCCTTTTTGAATGAGATCGGATATCAGAGATTTCAGGTAAACCGTCTTTCCACTCCGCCTTATCCCCCTTAATACGGTCAATTTCCCTTCAGGGACCTCGATCAGATCCCTTTTGATCCTCGTTCTTACCCTCTTCAGGTCCTGATCCTTCATCTCCCACCCTTTACCTCTCCACCACCTGTTCTGGGAGATCAGATCGGTGAGCTTTACTGCCATGTATGATAATGCATTGTCATAATACTTATAATTAATGATACAGGGGTATCATAAAAACGGCATTTAATGATGGAGTACTGTCATTAAAACAGCATTTAGTGACAAGGTCCCATCATAAACAGCCCATTCCCCCATTGCGCCTCCTGTCCGGGGGTATGAGATGGGCCTAATAGCTCTTGGACAACATCACAACGGTGTCGCAGGGCTTTCCGCAGTTCATGCAGTTTCCCTCTTTCTTCTCCGTCTCCCCTGACACATTCAGCGGATATCCAAGGAACGTCTTGTCCATCTGCGTTTCCATCTCCCTAGCGCACTCCATCTCCCCGCACCAGTTGGTCTTGATGATGCCGTCCCAACCGGTCCCCAGAAGGTCCTTCCCGTCGTAGATCGAGTCCACCTCTTTCACGCCCTCTTCCATGATGTTCTCCACCCTGGACAGGAGCTCCTTTTCGACCTCGTCCAGAGCCTTCTCCGCCTCCTCCTTCAGGTCCTTTCTATCAATGAAAGCCTTGGTGGAGAGGTCCCTCCTCTTGAAGACGAGCGTGCTGTTCTCTATATCCCTGGGCCCGATCTCCACCCGGATCGGAACGCCCTTGATCTCCCAGTCGTAGTGCTTGGAGCCAGGCCTCACGTCCCGAAGGTCGAGCTTCACCCTGAAACCCATCCCCTTCAACTCCGCCTCGAGCTCTTTAGCCGCCTCCTCCACCATCTCCACCTTGCCCTTGGCCAGGATCGGAATTATCACGAGCTGTATGGGCGCTATATTCGGCGGTAAAATGATCCCTTTGTCGTCCCCGTGGACGCCGATTATCGCCCCGATGAGCCTCTCGGACATCCCGTAGGTCGTCTGGTGAACGTGGTGATGTTCCCCGTCGGCCCCCTCGTATGTTATATCATAAGGTTTGGAGAAGTTCTCTTTGTACTGGTGGATGGACCCAAGCTGAAGCGTCTTCTTCGACGGCATCAGGGCATCCACCCCAATGGTATATGCCGCGCCTGCGAACTTGTCCCAGTCTGGTCTCTTCGCAAGTATATACGGTATGCAGAGATCCTTGGCCAACCGATCCATTATCGAGCAGTCCTCCCGGACCTGCCCCTCCGCATCCTCGAAGGTCTCGTGGCAGGTGTGCGCCTCGAAGAAATGTATCTCCCTGACCCTGATGAAGGGCCTGGTCATCTTCGTCTCATACCGGAATACGTTCACTATCTGGTAGGTCTTGAGGGGGAGGTCGCTGTGGGATCTGATCCAGAGGGAGAACATGGGGTACATCGCCGTCTCGGAGGTGGGCCGAAGCAGCATCGGCACATCCAGCTCATTGAGCCCCGCATGGGTCACCCAGTAGACCTCCGCGTCGAATCCCTTGATGTGGTCCGACTCCTTCTGGAACTCGGTCTTGGGTATGAGAAGTGGGAAGTGGACCTCACCGTGCTCCGTATCGTCGAACTCCCTGCGCATGATCCTGTCCACCGCCTGCATGATCTTCC
>CBDVER010000300.1:0-3031 GCA_965373055.1 uncultured Thermoplasmata archaeon | reverse complement strand
CAACGGCCAAAAGATGGTATATTCTGATTACAGAAGACATAACGCCGATGTCGTGGAGACCCTGAGGCAGATGATCGGCGATGCCCTAAAAGAGCTCGGCCCCGTCACGATCAGCGTCTCCGTGACAGGGTCTGCAGGCCTTGGCATCTCCGAGAGGTTCGATATCCCATTCGTGCAGGAGGTGATAGCATCCGCGGAGACCGTCAGGGCGTTCTACCCCGACGTGAGAACGCTGATCGATGTGGGCGGCGAGGATTCCAAGATGATATTCTTCGATGACCGCATGAGGCCCGACATCAGGATGAACGGCAACTGCGCAGGGGGGACGGGCGCGTTCATAGACCAGATGGCGACCCTGCTCGATGTCCCCATTGAGGACCTGGAGACCCTGGCGAGGTCCCACAAGGACATCCACCACATGGCCTCCCGGTGTGGTGTATTCGCCAAGACCGACGTGCAGAGCCTTCTGAGCAGGGAGATATCGAAGGAGGACATCTCCGCATCGATATTCCACGCCGTGGCAGTGCAGGTCCTCTCCACCCTCTCACGCGGGGTGGAGCCCAAACCCATGGTGCTGTTCTGCGGAGGCCCTTTCACATTTCTCCCGTTCCTGAAGGAGTCGTTCATCAAGGTCATGGGCATCCGGCCGTCCAACGTGGTCAAGCCAGACCATTCCGAGCTGATCCCCGCCATCGGCACTGCACTTCACGATGATCAAAAGAGGCTGGAGATCACCCTTGAAGGGTTCATGGACCTGCTCAGGGGCAGCGGCTCACAGGGGATCGAGATATCAAAGAGGCTGGACCCCCTGTTCAAGGACGATCGGGAGTTCCGGACCTGGGAAAAGACGCGGATGACCCCCATCAAGCAGACGGTCTCCATTGAGGAGCTGAGCGGGAAAAGATGCTTCCTGGGTGTGGACTCCGGATCCACCACCACCAAGGTCGTTCTGATAGACGAGCGGGGAAACATGGCATATCGTTTCTACTCCAACCACAAAGGGGATCCCAGTGGCGCCGTCAGGAGGGGACTCGAGGGATTGAATGAACAGCTTGAGAGCTCGACCGTCAAGGTGGATATCCGTGGAAGCAGCGTGACCGGCTACGGGGAGGACCTGATCAAGGCGGCTTTCGGAATGGATATCGGGATGGTGGAGACGCTTGCTCATTTCAGGGCGGCCAGGGAGTTCCTCCCCGATGTCACTTTCATACTTGATATCGGCGGCCAGGACATGAAGGCGATCTTCATCAGGGATGGAGTGATCAATAATATCGAGATAAACGAGGCGTGCTCCTCGGGGTGCGGGTCGTTCATAGAGACCTTCGCCATGTCGCTGGGCTACGAGGTGTCCGAGTTCGCGAGGTTGGCCTGCACGTCAAGGGCGCCCACCGATCTGGGGACGAGATGCACGGTATTCATGAACTCGAAGGTGAAACAGTCGCAGAGGGAGGGTGCATCCGTGGGGGATATCTCCGCGGGATTGGCCTTTTCCGTTATCAAGAACTGCCTGTACAAGGTGCTCAAGATCAAGGATATCTCGGTCCTGGGAGACAGGATCGTGGTCCAGGGGGGAACGTTCAGGAACCCCGCAGTCCACAGGGCCTTCGAGCTGATACTGGGAAAGCAGGTGATCTGCTCGGACGTCCCGGAGCTGATGGGCGCATACGGAGCTGCCCTCAGGGCGATGGACGTATCTTCCAACGAACCCTCCACGTTCATAGGGTTGGACCAGCTGGGAAAAGCGAAGGATTACACGAAGAAGTACATCAGATGTCAAGGATGTGAGAACAACTGCGTGGTCACCAGATTGACCTTCCGAAACGGCGAGACCTATTTCACGGGAAATAAATGCGAGAGGATCTTCACCAATAGAGGAAGCACGACCAGGGTAGGCAAGAACATACCAGATATGAAACTCGGGCTTCTCCTGAATCGTGAGATGGTTCCCAAAGGTAAGCCAAGGCTAAGGATCGGCATACCCCGCGTCCTGAACATGTTCGAGAACTTCCCCTTCTGGAACACGCTCATGGTGGGGTCAGGATTCGAGGTGGTCCTCTCCCCCAGTTCACATGAGGGCCTCAACGAGAAGGGGTCCAAGACGATCATGTCGGAGAACATATGTTTCCCCGCAAAACTCACGAACGGCCACATCCTCGAGCTCATAGAGGAGGGGGTTGACCGCATTCTCTATCCGATGGTAATATTCGAGGGGGCCGAATACGGGGACTCCCTCAACACGTTCAACTGCCCCATCGTTTCCGGCTATCCTGACGTGATACGAAGTGCCATTGACCCCGAGGGGAAGCATGACGTGCCCTTCGATACCCCCCCTGTTACATTCGACGATATCGGCCTGCTTAAAAGAAGCTGCTGGAGATACCTCAAGGGCCTTGGTGTGGAGAGGAGGATATTCAAAAAGGCTTTCGATGATGCGGTCAAGGAGCAGAGGAAGTACAAGATAGACCTGCGAAAGAGGACGGGTGAGATCCTGGACCTGGCCGATAGGGAGGGGCGGCTGGTCGTCCTTTTACTCGGCCGCCCATATCACATTGACCCCCTGATAAACCACAAGATACCCGAGATGATCGCCCAGCTCGGCGCGGACGTGATCACCGAGGATTCCATTCCTCATGAGGGTAACGAGGACCTGGGCAACATACAGGTCCTGACCCAGTGGAGCTACCCAAACAGGATATTCAATGCGGTGAACTGGGCCAGGAACAAGGATAACGTCGAGGTCGTTCAGCTGAACTCGTTCGGCTGTGGTCCGGATGCGATGGTATGCGACGAGGCCAGGGTCATTCTGGCGGAGGTGGGAAAGAACCATACGCTGATCCGGATCGATGAGGTATCCAGCCCGGGGTCCGTGAAGCTCAGGCTCCGCTCGATGATGGAGTCGTTGTATCAGAGAGGGCTTGGCAAGAGATCCCCTCCGGTGGAGAGGAGGACCACGCCCACCTACCGCATGAACGACAGGAGGAAGAAGATACTGGTCCCCTCATTCTCTCCCTTCTTCGACCCCCTGATAATC
>CBDVER010000299.1:0-3036 GCA_965373055.1 uncultured Thermoplasmata archaeon | reverse complement strand
ATGATCCCTCGGGGATCGTTGGGTTCTCGAGGCCATAGACCATTGATCCGGTCACCTCGTCCTTGTAGCATCCGTCCCAGGCGCCAAACACGCCTTCACCACGAGGTCCATCCACGTTGGATGAATTCCCCCAGGCCAGATAGTCCACCAGATATCCGTCTGGATCGGTGAGCTGCATATCATCTCCTGATATGTATAACGCATTGGATTGGGGGGCGGATATGATCCTCATATCAAATGGGTGGGGTGGAAGTATCTCGGGACCCCCCAGGGAGACCAATATCCGCTCGAAACTGGAAAGCTCACCTGTCAATGCGATATTGATCCCTCTGTCGTTGTCCAATATGAACCCATCAAGGTCCTCATCTTCGCCCAGATTGAGGAGTTCGACCCATTGGTTTCCGGTGTTCTTTCCAACAGGGTCCACCATGATCTCGTTGATCACTATCCGGGGTGGAGGCCTGTTCCCCAGGCCTGGGGTGGGATAGGATGTCCTTCTGAACCTCTCGGCCCCGTCCGGGGACCTGCCAAGTACGTCGCCCTTCCCCATGGAGATGTATTCCACATGGTCGGAGATCGCTCCCGTCGAATTGCTCAGCTCCACGTTGTCGTCCCTGCCCAGCTTGAGGCCCGTATCGTTCCTCCATAGGACCAGAAAACATTTTGCCCCTATCGAGAGGTTATTCAGAACGTGAGTTCCGACATTGTCCGACACGGTCCAATCTGTCATAAGGATCGAGGTGGAAGTGGGATTGTAGAGCTCAATGAACTCATCCATCTGATCCACGATGCCATCATCGTTCAGGTCCGTATCGGGATCGGGGTAGATCTCGTTCACAAGGACCGTTTCATAGGGCTCCAGTGGGATCTCTCCAGATGACAAGGCAGCTTGAAATGCTCCTGGACATATCGTTTCACCTCGGTTTTCGCCATATCCGATAACAGGAGAGCTGATCAGATAGAGCAAGGCTATCGAGATCGCCATTCTGGTCGAGATATCATTTACCCTTCTATGCAACGCACTCTTTCGGGAGACCATGTGATCCCTCCACCCATACATGGTCGGGATCGTATAAAACAAATACTGACCCGGGAGGTCCCCGGGCTTCTGAGCGAAAGATAAAACCGCCTGAAAATGATCCGTGAACAACCGCTGGGAATGGGAGGTGTTTTTTCATAACCTCCGATCATTCACACTATAAGAACAATATATTTATATGAATGAATGACTGTTGTAACTACGTATGGGATTCAGATATTGCATAATGCTGTTCTAAATCTGATGATGATTATATAAGGGGGATTAGAGATGGATAATCCGGTTTTCTTCAAGGGAAAAAGGCTGTTTGTATTCGCCTTGACGCTGGCTATAGCGTTGGGTGGTTGGTCAGTGATGCTTATGGTAGTGAATACGCCGGCATCGGGGTCCTCGACCATAGGTTCCATAACCGTTAATACTGGGTCAATCAGGGTCATTGAGGGCCAGAATTACCTTCTGGATGGGGATATATTGGTGAACGGTGGGACGCTTTTGATCAAAAACTCCACCATAACTTTGTCCCAGGATGTGGGTATGGACGGGAAGATGGGGGGCGGCGACGACCACATCTACGATATCATCGTTCAGAGCGGCGGCATATTGGAGTTCCACAGCTCCGTCCTCACCACCCAGACCGGACAGCTGAAACCATATTTTGCCATCAATATTACAGTGACCGGCTCCTCCTCGGAGCTGATCTTCGAGGATTCGATCCTCGAGGGACCTGGAAACCTGACGGTTGCAGATAATGGCTATCTGGAGGTGGATGGTTCCACTTTCGTTGAACTGCAGGATAAAACGAACCTCGCCTACGATATTGACGGTGATGGCAGCACAGCCGACGATAAGGACCTCAATGATGACGGCATCGTCCTTGAACTCCTCTCGGGAGGTATGGGATTGATCGTGGATTCGGAGATCAGGGATTCCCAATCCTTCTCGGGCTCTTCACTCGATGGGATACAGGCGGCGAATATCACCATCAGGGGTACGGGGTCCAACCTGACGGTCATCAATTCATTTCTCGATGTTGACCTTGAATCGAACATCTCAACGGGCACACGTAACTCGGTCAAGGTCATGGATGGTGGGGTGGCCCACCTCGTGGGCGTGACCATCAATGATACCTCTGTGGTCTCCGACCCCGCTTTCCTGGTTATGGATCCATCAAGCACGATCATCTACTACAGGTGGATAGGGGCCCACGTTAAGGACGGGATGAACATGGATGTTGGTTCCACCGACATCACGCTTAAGAGGGTTGAGGGGAGCACGAACACCCTCATGACCAATTCATATCTCACGGACGAGATGCTTGAGTACATGGGCCGGTCACCTGGATCATGGGCCACGACAGACGGGTCCGGCTGGTCGTTCATACCCGTTGCAACTGATATTTTCACCTACAGCTCCATGCCCAACTCGGATTCTATACCTGACTTCTCCGTCGAACTGACCATGGCCTCGGAAAAGATCACCCGTTCGACCTCCTTTCCCTCCTATCCTGAACTTCCGTTCAAAGGAGATGAGAAGGACCTCTTCGGAAAGATCATGGATGGGGAGGCCGTTGCAACCAGCATAGTATCCGATCTGAACGGACCTCTCACATTCAATGCATACGTAAACGAACCCGGATCGGTCAGCATGTTCGATACGCTTGATGTGGACCTTACGGTCAACGGTGCCATGACCCTGACGGGGACCACAGCGGTGATCGATGGAACAGTGTATACTTCGTACTATGGATTTGACGGCCATCTTGTGGTGGGATCTGGCGGACATCTGACCATAAACGATACCTCGGTCCGTTTCCTCACCGATGACGGCCCCGCCCACATCCTTATCGAGAACGGCGGCATTCTGGACATGAACAACGTCACACTCGGAAAGATGGGGGCAGGTGGATTGTACATCTACCTGATGGGTACGGGCGCGCCCCGGCTCAATATGAACGTGGGCGAGATCGACGTGATCAGCCCCGTGGCAAGGGGAGGGGC
>CBDVER010000298.1:0-3036 GCA_965373055.1 uncultured Thermoplasmata archaeon | reverse complement strand
CTTCCTCCTCCACCTCGAAATCATCTTCATCCACGGAGGGTTCATCCTCTTCCACCTCTTCCTCCTCCACCTCGAAATCATCTTCATCCACGGAGGGTTCATCCTCTTCCACGGTCTCGGGTTCGTCCTTCGTATCTCCCATGCTCAGAAGATCGCTTGTTCGAAACTCCTTCTCACATAGAAAACATGACCACGTTACAGGATCCTTTTTCCTCAATGGGATCTTGCATTCTGGACACTTGGGGCGATCGTCCTCTTCGGGTGGTTTCCGGGCCTCATCATCGGTTTCCCACCGTGATCTCATTGTGATGTGCCGCATATCCTTCTACCTCCCGGTTATTAAATTACCATGAAATCTACTCAGCTCCTTTTAGTATTGATTTATTATTAATTAAACCCTTTTCCAACTTTGCCTGTTGATGGAATAAGAATTTACACTCCAATTACATGGCCGAACACAGTGAGATCAAAGGGCCTTCTTGAGGTACCTGCCAGTGTGGCCTCTCTTACTTCTCGCAACCTTCTCCGGGGTCCCTGATACCACCACTTCACCTCCCTCGTCACCACCCTCTGGACCCAGATCGATGATCCAATCCGCGGTTTTGATCACATCGAGATTATGTTCGATAATGACAACTGTGTTTCCCTTGTCACGAAGCCTGAGCAGCACCTTAAGCAGCTTCTTCACATCATCGAAATGGAGTCCCGTGGTGGGCTCGTCAAGAAGGTAGATCGTTTGACCCGTTGACCTCTTCGAGAGCTCGGTTGAAAGTTTGACCCGCTGGGCTTCCCCGCCTGATAGTGTTGTTGCAGGTTGCCCAAGTTTGATATATCCAAGGCCCACATCCTTGAGCGTTCGAAGCTTGTTCCTGATAGCCGGTATGTTCTGGAAGAAGGATAGTGCCATTTCCACATCCATGTTCAACACGTCTGAGATGTTCTTTCCCTTGAAACGAACCTCAAGGGTCTCCCGGTTGTATCTCCTCTCCTTGCACACCTCGCAGGGAATATATACATCGGGAAGGAAGTGCATCTCCAGTTTGATTATGCCGTCTCCCTCGCAGTGGTCGCATCTTCCACCCTTTACATTGAAGGAAAACCTCCCGACCTTGTATCCCCTCTCCTTGGCCAGGACCACCTTGGAGAACAGCTCCCGGATCGGCGTGAATGCCCCGGTATAGGTGGCCGGGTTGGATCTGGGGGTTCTACCTATAGGGGATTGATCGATCACTATCACCTTATCGATATACTCAGCACCCAACAGGTCATCATGGTCCCCCGAGATAATCCTGGACCCATAGACCCGACGCTTCAGCTCCTTGTACAATATCTCATCAATGAGGGTGGATTTTCCCGATCCGGACACACCTGTGACACAGGTTATCGTGCCCAGAGGGACCTTGACGTCGATATCCTTAAGATTATGCTGTCTTGCCCCCTTGATCACAAGTTTCTTACCATTTCCCTTGACCCTCTTGTGTGGTGTTGGTATATGCGCCTCTCCGGAGAGGTACTTGCCCGTTATCGACCTCTCCGACCGACAAATATCCTCCACACTTCCCTCCCCTACGATCTCCCCACCGTGGATCCCCGCCCCAGGACCGAGATCGATAATGTGGTCAGATCTCCTGATCACCTCCTCATCGTGCTCCACGATGATGATCGTGTTCCCGAGGTCCCTCAGCCTCTCGAGGGTTCCGATCAATCGACTATTGTCCCTCTGATGAAGTCCGATCGAGGGCTCGTCAAGGATATAGAGGACCCCCACAAGGGATGATCCTATCTGTGTGGCAAGCTGTATCCTCTGAGCCTCTCCACCGGAGAGGGTGCCCGTATTCCTATCGAGGGAGATATAATCCAGGCCCACATCCTTGAGAAAGGTCAATCTCTCCCTGATCTCCCTCAATACCAGGTTCGAGATCATCCTGTCAACCTCGTTCAGGGATTCGTGGAGGGTGCTGAAGAAGTCAAGTGAATCCCTGATGGACATCCGGGTGACCTCATGAATATTGAGGCCCCCAACTGTTACAGATAGAGATGCGGGTTTTAACCTTGCGCCACCGCAGGAGGGGCAGGAGGTGGACATCATGAACTTTCGATAGAATTCCCGCATTGCCTCGGATTGTGTCTGCCTGTACCTTCTTTTGATCGTTGGTATTATCCCTTCAAATGGTTTGCTCGACCTGTACTGTGTATCGCCGGGCGGGCCCATGTACCAGGAGATCGTGTGCCTTGACCCATACAAAATGGCACTCCTGGCCCCATCTGTTAGATCACGCCACGGAGCATTCAACGAGAAACCCACTTTACGACCAAGTGTTTCAAGCATGCTGAGAGTGTAGCTTCCATCGAAATCGGACCTGAAAAGTGTTATCGCCCCCTCTGTTATGGACTTGCCCGTATCGGGTATTACCAGATCCTCGGAGACGTCCAGGGTGAAACCCAGGCCGGAGCACTCCCTGCACGCGCCGAAAGGCGAGTTGAACGAGAACATCCTCGGCTCCAGGTCGGGTATCGATATTCCATGAACAGGACATGACATCCGCTCGGAGAAATATATCGGGTCCTCTCCTTCAACCTCTATCAGAAGGATGCCTTCCGATAGAGCGATCGCCTGGGATACATCATCGGCAAGCTGGTCCCTGTGGGCGTTATCCGCATAGACCTTATCGAGAACCACAGTGATATCATGTTTTTTATTCCGATCCAGATCCGGCACCTTATCGACCCGATACTCGGTACCATCCACACGAACGATATGGTACCCTCTGTTACGCAGGCTTCGCAGGATGTCCACATGCGCCCCCTTCTTCCCCGCGATCACAGGGGCCAGGACCAGGACCTCCCTCCTCCCGGACCCCATGATCCTGTCGATTATCTGATCCATGGACTGTTTCTCTATCTCCCTGGCGCATTCGGGACAATGAGGCACCCCGATCCGGGCATAGAGAAGCCTCAGGTGATCGTGGATCTCGGTGGTGGTCGAAACGGTGGACCTCGGGTTCCTGGATGCCGAATGCTGCTGGTTCGAGATCG
>CBDVER010000297.1:0-3050 GCA_965373055.1 uncultured Thermoplasmata archaeon | reverse complement strand
AGATCCATAATGATAGGGGCGGCCTACGGCTGCACGATCGGCAGCCTTGCAACTCCCCTGGGAGGGGCGCGAAACCCCCTTACCATAGGCTTTCTGAACTCCCAGGGCATCGAGATGGATTTCCTCAGATGGATGGTCATCTCAATGCCGATCGTGGTGATATCACTCCTCGCCGTGTGGATAATATTGATCCTGATGTTCCCCCCGGAGGTGAAGGACCTGAAGATGGCAGCCCACATCATCAAGGACGAAAAAGATGAGCGGCCCGGATTCGCGGGGAGATCCAGGACCATCGTCGTAACCCTCATCCTGATCGTTCTGTGCTTTGTCATCCTCCCCTATTTCATCAACGTTGAGATATCCCTGATCGCGCTCATAGGAGGTGTCGTGCTTTTCATTGTGGGTGGGATGAGATGGGAGGACGTTGAGGCGAAGATCCCATGGGGCATCATCCTTCTCTACGGCGGCGCCATCTCCATGGGCATTCACCTGGCGAACTCCGGCGCCGCGACCTGGCTTGCGGACAGGGTCCTTGAACACACATACGGATATGAGTTCCTCTCCATCCTTCTGGTCCTTCTTCTCTCAAAGGTCCTCACCGAGGTGATGTCCAACACGGCGGCCGTCTCGATAATGCTTCCCATAGGATACGCGGTGTTCTCCGAGACCGGCCTTCCCGCCGAGATGGGGGCGATGCTGGTCGGGCTCTCGGGGGGCCTTGCGTTCATGTTCCTGATCTCCACTCCCGGGAACCTGATCTCATATTCATCGGGTTACTTCAAGCAGAAGGACCTTCTCAAGGCTGGATTCGTCGTGAACGTGGTCACCATCGGTATCGTACTGCTGGTGGCGTATACTTACTGGAAATGGATAGGTGTGTGGTGATGTTCAGGAAGATATTGATATCGGTCCCAATGGAGCAGTTCCCGGAGCTTGCCATCAACAGGGCAAAGGATATGGAACAGCGGTTCGGATCGGAGATCATACTCTCCTACGTGATAGAGGATAACGTCTTTGACCGCATCTCCGGAAAGCTGAAGTTCGTCATGACGGAGAAGGATTCGGAGAGGTTCGAGGAGGAGATGGTGAAGACCCATAGGGAAAAGGCCAGCAAACTGGTCAGGAGGGAGGTGGAACGCATCCTTGAGGAGAAGCTGGACGGCTTCACCGTGGAAAAGGGAATATACTTCGAGGAGGTCCTCAAAACGATAAAGGAGCAGAGGCCGGACCTCATCCTGATGGAGTACAACCCGTTCGACATGCTGCACTACAGGATCCTGGATCGGTGCCCGATACCCGTGTGGGTTGAGAGGGAGTCGGGGCCGATCAGGAAGATCGGGCTTTTCTGTACGAACCTCGCCCCGAACCTTAAGGCCCCCGCGATAGCAAAGAGGCTGGGAAAGAGGTTGGGCGCAGAGGTCAAGACCTATTTCATCAAGGACGGAAGGGGAGATATCGACGGGAAGGAGCCCGAGAGAGTGGCCAGGAAGAACCACATCACCTGGAACGAGATAGTTGAGGATAAGGTGGAATCCTTTATCTACAGGAAGGTGAAGAAAGAGGACTTCGACCTGATAGTCGTTGGCAGGATCAAGAGGAGGAAATACCTGCCGTTCCGTTCCAAATTCGCAAAGAAGACCAAGTGTTCCGTTCTTCTTGTGAACTAGGCATCATATTATAGGAACCAGACGTTACTATTCACAATGTCCGATAACAGGGAAAATAACAGGGAAAAGCTGGTTCAGATCAGCAGGGAGATCGTGGAGGAGAGGAGGGCGGAGTTCGTTGACATCGAGGAGCTTTGATCTCCATTTACACCTCTGATATCCTGACCATGGAACAACTGCACCGAAAATTCAGTAGATTGTGACACCCATCTTTTTGTCAGTAAATTATTTTACCAAAAACCCCCAATCTCCCTATGGGGAAATCAAATGGAATGGAACTCTAAGGACCAGAGCGAGTGGGAGGTCGTGGACAGGACGGGCTGGAGGAACCGGGAGAACTTCGGGACGATCGAGGACCGGTCCGGCGTTTACATCCTGGCCAATATCGACCTGCATATCAAGTACATAGGAAAAGCGGGGGCGGGCAGGCTCGTCACCAGGATCAAGGAGGCGCTATCCGAAAAGAAAGGATACGGCGCGACCAGGGTGAAGGTGCTCTACACCAATTCGGATGAGAAGGCGATCTCCCTGAAGAAGAAGCTGATCGCCAAATACAAGCCTGTAAACAATAGATGAAGACCATCCAATTAATCCATGTAACTATATTCAGCGTAAACAGGGACCGTTTTCCTCCTCTTTTTCTTGACCACAAAATAGATGGAGATCGCAACGGCCAGAACGGCGATAACCATTATCGATACACCGTAGATGAGCATATTCCCCGATCCGAAAATGCCCAAACCCTCGTCTGACCCCTCGACGTATAGAAGTGAGTGGTCGACCTCCCAGGCGCCGAAACCGGCATAATCAGCGGTGGACGTTACCGTTAAGGTATCTTCGGAGGCGGAACTCTCCAGATCGGTGAACTCAACCTTTACAAATAGTTCGAAATCAGGATCGACATCATCGGAGATCAATGATGATATACTTCCCCTTATTACATAACTGGATCCGATCACATCTATTTCATTGATCCAATAGGGCCCTATGTGAAAAAGTGATGTGGTTGCCATGGCAGAATATGGCTCATAATCCTCATTTGACATATCTGGATCCTTACCCAAGTTTAATGGCGGTTGTCGATGACCAGAATGTGCATCTAAAAAATATAAATAAACCAAATAGATGCCGTCATCGGTTATTCCATACATCGGTTTGTCATTCATCTTGATCTCAATTACAAGATCTTGACCGTCCTTGTATACTTCCACTCTATGGATATCGACCTTTGGATCATTGTCGAGCTCAACCCCTGATTCGATGTTAAGTGAGGTGTCGAAGGATGTCCAGTAGGTGACATCGTCCGAAGAAGCATCCGTGTAAGTCCTTGTACATTGTCCTTCCGACCAGAGTTCATCATTATCATCATCAGTTGGTTGATCT
>CBDVER010000296.1:0-3055 GCA_965373055.1 uncultured Thermoplasmata archaeon | reverse complement strand
GCGAGTCGCTAGTACTTCGCCTCCACCAGGCTGTACAGGGGACTTGCACCCCCAACATACCAGACATGCCCGGCACACAAATTGGAGGAGAACCTTACCTGTTCTCCTCCTTCTCCAGGACCCTCACGGAGTCCCCTTTTATGGTCACCGGAATGGATACCATGGCCTCGAAAAGCTCCACGGTGATCTCCTCCTTTCCGGTATCGATCTGCTTGACGCGCGCCTTTTCTCCCTTGAACGGCCCGTTGATGATCTCCACGATATCACCTTCGGTGATATCGGCCACGATCGGCTTGGGCGCAAGATAATGTTCGATCTCCTTGAGATCGATATCCCTCTCCCCGCCGACGATCCCCCTGACGTACTGGACGCCCTTGATGAGCTCCTCAACGGCCTTGATGTTCTTCTCTCCCTCAAGAAGCACGTAACCCCTGAGGTTCATGGGTGAGAGTATCGCGTAAATGTTGTTGCCCTTTCTCTTGGCCTTGTGGCCCAGGTTCTCCGCCACGGTCTTCTCGTGTCCCAATGCGGTCTTCAAAGCGAAGATCGTATGGGGAAACGTGACTTCCTCCTCGTCCCCCAATATATTTTTCTTCATGTAACACCCTCACTTTACAGGACGAATGCCCAGTTGACGAAGTCGCCGAAGTACTCCCATAACAGATATATAGCAAAGCCAAGACCTCCGATCAGGACGATCCCTATACCCGTGATGATCAGCGTCTTCGAGTACTCATCGCTTGTGGGCTTCCTGGACATCTTCAGCACTCTTCCGTACTTGCCCCTACCCACATTCTTGATCTTCGACTCTATCTTCTGCTGGTACTTCCAACTCTTGTTCCAGGTCTCAGACCATGTCTTCTTCAGGAGGTCCATTGTATTATCCCTCGCAGCTTCACCTGATGAAGTCTATGCCGAACCTGGACTCCCCTGTCTTGCGAAGGGACTGTCCGAAGATCTGCTTTGATTTTACACCGGTGATAACAAGCATCACCCGGATCGTATCCCTGAGCTCCGGATCGATCTGGGCCCCCCAGATCAACCTCGCCTGCGGATTTATCCTCTTGTGGATCTCCTCTGCAACCAGCTCCGCCTCGGAAACCGTCATGTTCTCTCCGCCGGACACGTTCACAAGGGCCCCGGTGGCATCCTGAATGTCCACCTCCAGAAGAGGTGAGTCCAGTGCCGCGCTTATCGCCTTGAGCGCCCTATCATCGTCCTCGGCCTCGCCAATGCCTATCATCGCCACTCCGCCACCCTTCATGATCGTCTTGAGGTCTGCGAAATCGAGGTTGACCAGGCCCACCTTTGTGATTATCTCGGTGATGCCTTTTATGGACCTCATCAGGATCTCATCGGCAACCTTGAAGGCGGCGTTGAGAGGAAGCCTTGGAACTATCTCGAGCAACTTGTCGTTGGGTATGACTATGACGGTGTCCGTGTGCTCCTGGAGCTTATCCAGTCCGTACTCGGCATTCTGCATCCTCACAACACCCTCCGCGCTGAAGGGTTGGGTGACGATCGCAATTGTCAAAGCTCCAAGCTCCGTGGCTATCCTGGCAACTACAGGAGCGGAACCTGTACCGGTCCCACCGCCGAGCCCGCAGGTCACGAAAACAATGTCCGATCCCATCATCGATGAGCGGATATCATCTTCCACCTCCCTTGCGGCCTCCTCGCCTATCTGGGGAACGGACCCCGCTCCCAGTCCCCTCGTAGCCCTCCTGCCTATGAGTATCTTGTGAGGGGCGTGAATGGTCAGAAGATGCTGGGCATCTGTATTGAGCGCAAAGATATCCGCTCCGACGATACCCTCCTCTACAACCCTGTTTATGGTGTTGCATCCAGCTCCACCGCAGCCCACTATCTTGATGTTGGTCCGAAGGTTGGCAAGAACTCTCCTCAGCTCCTCATCCTCGGTGTTCATCGGAACCGGATCTTCCACAGGTACCCTCTCGGTCTCCACTTGAGCATCCCTGGAAAGGCTTCTTGCGAAGCCACCCGTAGATTCCCTTGTGTTCATGGCGGAGACCTCATTGGCTCTTGTCCGCTTCTCTTCCCTCTCAAGGACGCCTTTTATGATGGATTTCATCTATTTTCCCCCGTATCGTGTATATATCGGTAACTAGTTAAATTGAGCCAATTTCCCTAAAGTTATATTTATATATAAGGTTTGTCAGAAGGCGACTGGACCATCTCCGTCCATTTTTTCATGGGAGAAAAGGCCCGCCAGTCCCCTCACAAGCCTTAGCCTACCTCCCCCTTCAGGGCAAGGATATCTGATTTTCCTGCATCTATTATCCCCATGGTCGATATGGAAAATGGCTTCCCCGACGCGGACCCAAACTCCACATTCGTTCCCTTGAAAGCGTAGACCGGGACCTTGAAGGACCTGATCCTGGCAAGGTCCCCTTCGGGACAGTTGCTGGAAACGATCACAAGCTTGACCTCTTTCTTCTCGAGCTTCTTCAGGGTCATGTTGAAGCCAACGGTCACCTTCCCGGTATCCCGCACGTTCCTTAGCGCTCTCTTGATATCCATTTTCACTCCTCCTTTTTCTGTTCCTCAACGGGTTTGTAGATCAGCTCCACAGCGCCAGTTCCAAGTGTGATAGGCTGTCCGATAATGATATTCTCCGCCACTCCCTTCAGCGGCTCGATCTCACCGGTTATGCCTGCTGTGAGCAGGTGGTTTGCGGTGATCTCGAACGCCGCCCTGGCCAGAACGGATGATTTCTCCCCTGACACACCGTGCCTACCGATGGCCTTGACGGAGCCCCCTACTGTCATGACATCTGCCACGAGCATCAGGTGCCTTGCATCGACGGTCAAACCCTGCTCGTTCAACGTCTTTCTGGCCTCCTCGAAGATCGCCCTTCTCGCCGCATCGATGCCAAGGACATTACCGATCTCGATGATGTTGTTGGTTGTGGTCAGGGCGGTATCTACCTCTTCAAGTTCCATGACGCTCTTGATGTTGGATCCCTCGGTATAGAGGACATATTCATCTTCCTCATGCCTGATAATGACCCTGTTCACCTCGTCGATCCCCTTGA
>CBDVER010000295.1:0-3075 GCA_965373055.1 uncultured Thermoplasmata archaeon | reverse complement strand
GAACAAGGTCATGTTCCTCAATAGTGAGCTGAACAAGCTCAAGTCCCCGCCGATGATCGTCGGAACGATCGTCGATTTCTTCAAGGATGATATGATGATCATATCAACATCGGGAGGACCCTCGTTCGTGGTGAGGTTCTCATCCACACTGGACAGGGATGACCTGCAGGTGGGGACCCAGGTATCCCTGAACAAGGACAGCATGAGCATTATTGGGACCCTACCTTCATCCAAGGACCCCCTGGTGGGGGCCTCCGAGATACTGGAACGGCCCGAGGTAAGTTTTGGTGACGTGGGGGGACTCGTGGAGCAGATCAACGAGCTCAAGGAGGTTGTGGAACTTCCCCTGTTGAGGCCGGACCTCTTCAAGGGTGTGGGCATAGAACCACCCAAGGGGGTGCTTCTCATCGGACCTCCTGGATGTGGAAAGACCCTCCTTGCCAAGGCGATAGCGAATTCCACCGAGGCGACCTTCCTCAGGATGGTGGGATCCGAACTGGTACAGAAATACATCGGAGAGGGGAGCCGGATGGTGAGGGAGCTTTTCCAGCTCGCCAAGGAGCGCAGTCCCTCGATCCTCTTCCTGGACGAGTTGGATTCCATTGCGGGAAGGAGGACGGAGTCCACCACGTCCGCTGACAGGGAGGTCCACAGGACCCTGATACAGCTTCTTTCGGAACTGGACGGCTTTGACCCCCTTTCCAACGTCAGGATCATCGCAGCCACGAACAGGCCGGACATACTGGACCCGGCCATCCTCAGACCTGGCCGGATAGACAGGGTCATAGAGATACCACTCCCCGATCATGGGTCCAGGATGGAGATATTCAAGGTCCATACAAGGAACATGAACATCGACAGGAACGTGGACCTGGAGGAGGTATCCAGAGGGATCGACGGGTTCAACGGGTCCCAGATAATGGCGGTGTGCACGGAGGCAGGAATGTTTGCCATCCGGGACGAGAGAACAAAGGTTACCTCCTCCGATCTAAGGTCGGCCGTGAGGAAGATCCGCGATAGCGGCGCCGACAGCGGATTGATCAGGCTGAACGGAAAAAGTACCGGAAAGAGCAAACACCCCATGTTCGTCTAATGGATCTCGGATCCGGGCGGTACGATCCGGTCCAGGGTGAGGAGCGATACGACGCCATCCTTCTCGGCTGCAAGAAGCATTCCCTGGGATTCTACGCCCCTCATCCTGACGGGTTTCAGATTGGATACCACAATAATGTGCTTCCCGAGCATCTCCTCCTTCCTGTAGTACTCCTTCAGTCCAGCGACCAATGTCCTGGGCCTCTCCTCTCCCAGGTCCACCGAGAGCACGTAGAGCCTGTCAGCCTTGGGGTGATCGTTCACCTCAAGGACCTTTCCCACCTTCAGCCTGTTCTTCATGAACTCGTCGAATGTAACTATTCCTTCCTCATCCTCAAGCGCCATATTCACACCTTCCTCTTTCTTGTCGTCTCCCTTTTCGTTGACCTCTTCTTCCGTAAGTTCCAGTTTGGTAAACAGCGGTTCTGGCATTGCGAGCTTATGTCCCTCTGGAAAGGGTTTTAGCCCCTCTGTCCACAGGCCAGGCGTATCAATGCCCGTCATCCTGCACCATCTGGCGGTGGCGTGTGGTATGTAGGGGTGGAAGCCGTAGACCATCGTCTTCGCCACCTGAAGTGCAACGGACAGGATCGTTCCACATCTTCCCCTGTCCTCCTTTATCACCTTCCATGGAGCCGAATTGTTGAAGTACCTGTTCGCATCGTTGACAAGGGACATCAGGATATTCAACCCCTCTTTCAGGTGGACCAGTTCCATCGCATCCATGGCCTGCGTGTACCTCTCCGTCGCCAGGTCCAATATCCGCTCATCTTCCCTGGATAGAGGGCCCCTTGCGGGCACCTCCCCGTAGTTCCTGGAGATGAATGTGACCACCCTATGGAGATAGTTCCCGAAGGCCCCCAGGAGCTCGGTATTGTTCTTCTGAACGAACTCCGAAAGGTCGAAATTGGAATCCCTGCTCTCGGGCATGTTTATGGATAGATAGAACCTCAGAGCGTCGACTGGATAATCCTGGAGGAATCCGTTCACCGTCACCCCGTGGCCCCTGGATTTCGAGAACTGTGCCCCATCCCATTGAAGGTATTCGTTGGATGGGATATCGTAGGGGAGGTCAAGTCCCCCATACCCTATCAGGATGGCCGGCCAGATGATCGTGTGAAAAGGAATATTGTCCTTTGCGAGGAAGTAGTAATGTCTGCACGCATCGTCCTTCCAGTAATCCTCCCACAGATCGGGTCGCCCACTCTTTTGCGAATATTCCCTGGAGGCTGAGAGGTACCCACATACGGCCTCGAACCAGACGTAGATACGCTTGTCCTCATATCCCCCCAGAGGAATGGGCACACCCCAGTTCATATCCCTGGTGATGGCCCTGTCCCTCAGACCCTCCCGGATGAAGTTATCGGTATTGTTCCGTGTGTTGGGCCGCCACCTATCCCTGTTCTGCTCGATGAACCGCTTTATCTTCTCTTCCAGCTTTGTCAGAAGGATGTAGAAATGTTCCGTATCCCTGAAATCCGGAGCGGCCCCGCATTTCCTGCATCTGGGTGAGATCAGGTCCTTCGGGTCCAGGATCTGTCCGCAGGCGTCGCATTGATCTCCCCGGGCACCATCGTTTTTACAGTGTGGGCAGACACCTTCGACATATCGGTCTGGTTTGAAGCTTTTACAGGTGGGACAGTATGGTGCCTCCTCCGTCCTTCTATCGATAAAGCCCTTCTCCATCAGGTGGTTGAATATCTCCTGAACGACCTTGAAATGGTTCTCTGTATGGGTGCTGGTATAGATGTCGTAGGAGATGTCCAGAAGCTCTATGGAACGTAGAATGGAGGCGTGGTTCCTGTTTGCCACCTCCTCCGGGGTCAACCCCTCCTTATCTGCGGTAACCGTGATGGGCGTACCGTGCATATCGGAACCTGAGACGAACAGGGTATCATAACCACGCATACGGGAATATCTCGCGAAGATGTCCGCCGGTAGGAGGCATCCTGCCAGGTGTCCAAGATGTATCTCCCCGTTTGC
>CBDVER010000294.1:0-3090 GCA_965373055.1 uncultured Thermoplasmata archaeon | reverse complement strand
TTGTTTATGAGATCACCGTTGTCGTCTCGATGTAGGCCCGATCCCAGGGCCTTACCCGATGTGCCGGCCCGCCCTTTTCGGCCCGGCACATCTTTAATTTTTATTCACAGTCCGGGTTTTTGTATTGCTTTTTTGTATTGCTTTTTTATAACTTTTCTTTTCAACACTTCTTTTACCCTAGCTTATATACTATGAAAAACGGTTAAGCAGATGTACCGAAATTGTTTATTAACAATACTCTCTAAGGGTATCCAATACACTATCGATCTTGGAAGGAGGTGTAATTCTGATCTGGAGTAAGACCGCCCCATATCTATTCTCAGCTATAGCCCTTACCATAATGCTTCTGTTCCCCGGCACAATGATCTCCGGGGACACCGAAGAGGACGTTGTCACCGAAAATAAGGAGACCCTGGGAACGTACGTATCCCAGGTCACCCATTTCGTCCGAAACGAGGGCCAGATGGATAACGACGACGTTATCTTCTACTCCGAGGGCGGACCCCTGCAGATAGCGTTCCTCGAGCGCGGCCTGCAGTACGTTCTCGTTGACGGCGAGGCCGGCTTCAGCTATTTCGTCTCATTCGACGGGGCCAACGGACCGACCATGGAGCCCTCCGATATGACAGATGGGATCAGCAACTACTTCTACGGCTCACAGGAGTCCAGCTGGATCACCGACGTCCCCCATTACCAGAGGATAACATACAGGAACCTCTACGATGATATCGACCTCTCCTTCCACATAGAGGACGGCCACCTCAAATACGATTTCATACTCTATCCTTCGGCAGATCATTCGGACATCCGGATGATATATTCCGGCCCTGACATCAGCATGGATGGACCGGAGCTGCTGATCGACACTACATTGGGCAGCGTCGTGGAGCGGGCGCCCATATCGTTCCTCACCGATGGGACGCCGGTCCCATCCAGCTGGACGATCTCGGAGGATGGTGTCGTGTCATATTCCGTCGGGCGATACGATACCTCACAGACCCTGATCATCGACCCCATCCTGGAATATTCAACCTACGCGGGGGGAGGAGGAGACGATAATGGATACTCCATGGACCTTGATGGAAAGGGTTTCGTCTACATCGCGGGCATGACCTACTCGAACAATTTCCCTACCTCGGCCGGAGCCTATGACACATCCAACGCCGGCGGCGGGGATGCTTTCGTGTTCAAGCTGAACAGGGGCGGGGACCGGATCATATACTCCACGTTCCTGGGAGGTTCCAATGTGGATTACGGTTACGGCCTTGCTGTAGATAACTCAGGCAACGCCTATATCGTTGGCTCCACCCTATCATCCAACTTCCCCACGACATCCGGCGCATACGACCAGCAGTTCCAGCCGACCCAGTCGAACAAGGACATCTTCGTCACCAAACTATCCGCAGGCGGCAACTCCCTCGCCTATTCGACGTATATCGGCAGGAGGGGTGACGATGTGGGGAGGGGCATCGCCGTGGACGGCAGCGGTTATGCATATATCACGGGCTACTCCTCCAGATACTGGAATTGGGCCCAATACAACTATCCCACGACTTCCGGAGCATACGACACATCACACAATGGGCCCAGGAACGGATATGACACCATCGTCACCAAACTCCACTCGAACGGGGGATCCCTCGTTTACTCCACTTTCCTGGGGGACAACGACGATGATGATTACGGCATGGCCATTGATATCGACTCCTCGGGAAATGCCTATGTGATCGGGTACACCGACTCGAACGGTTTCCCGACGACATACAACGCCTTCGACCGCACCTACAATGGAAGGTTGGATATATTCGTCACCAAATTCAACTCCGCGGGAAGCGCTCTTTCCTTCTCAACCTATCTCGGAGGATCGGGAGACGACTGGGGGTATGACATAGAGGTGGATGCCCTGGGCAGATCTTATGTTACGGGGGCTACGACATCGACCGGATATCCAACAACGGCCAATGGCTATCAGAGGAGTTTTCAGGGGGTCACGGACGGGTTCCTCACGCTGCTCGCATCGAACGGCCGGTCCCTGGTGAACTCAACGTACATCGGGGGAACGTCGAACGATCAGGGATCTGCGCTTGCAATTGACAATGAGGGCTTCGTTTACGTTGCCGGCATCACGGGATCGAGCAACCTGCCGGTCACATCGGACGCCCTCTATTCTACAAGATCGGGAGGATACGACGCTTACGTAATGAGGATGAACATGTCGGAAGGAGGCGGGCTTAACTATTCAACTTACATGGGGGGAACGTCAAATGACCTGGCTGTAGGCGTCGAGGTTGACAACGCTCACTCGATATACCTCGTCGGAAGAACGTCATCCACTGCCTTCCCGACGACGTCGAACGGTTACGACACTACCTATAACAATAACAACGACCTGTTCGCATCCAAGATACTGTTCAACGACATCACTCCCCGTAACCTCACCGCGACGGCCGGGATATTCCATATCAACCTCTCCTGGGATTCCCCTCCCGACCGATCCGAAGGCGCCTATGATTTCCTTGGGTTTACCGTTTACAGGGGGACCTCCTCCTCACCCCTCTCACCGCTCGCCCAGGTCAACAGCCTCAACTGGTACAATGATACGATAGTCCAGTTCAGCTCACGGACGTTCTACTATGTGATCACCGCCCACTTCAACGTTCTCGGAGAGGGATATCCCTCCAATGTGGTGAGCGCCGAACAGATCGTTCCAGCCCCGCCCCTGAACTTCGAGGCAACACCGGGCGACCTATCGGTCTCGCTCGGATGGGATCTTGTCGATCAGATCTACCTCGACATGTTCGATGTGGAATACACGGTGTACAAGGGCCTGTCACGTGCCTATATGTTCGAACAGGCAACGCTTGGTGTGGTGGACAGCTACTTCGATAACGAGATCTCAAAGGCACCCCGGCCCTACTTCTACCGCGTATCCTACACGTTCGACACCATGGGGGAGGGGATCAAGTCCCCTATTCTGGAGGTGTGGCCGAACACACCTCCGTCGCCTCCCACCAACCTCACCGGGGAGGCATTATATCAAGAGAATAACCTCTCCTGGTCCGGCCCTGAAAGATACGGAGGCCATCCGTT
>CBDVER010000293.1:0-3092 GCA_965373055.1 uncultured Thermoplasmata archaeon | reverse complement strand
GCCTCGAAGACCGCCCATGCCCTGGAGATGTAGGTGTTCTCATCTATCGAAAGCGTGGGCCTTAGCTATCTACACGGTATCAATGTTCACAGTTACACAGAAATGATCTCACGTATTCTCATCATTTTTCAGCTTCACATACTCGAATATAGGTGGATTTTATATAAGAAGAGTGGTTTCCAGGGTTGTCCCGAAGGGCGCAGGGTCCAGCAGCTGATGTAGGATAATTACTATCCCATTAACTATAAATATACCTTGTATATTTGAGGGACAAACCCAGCATAGCGCTTGGTTGAAACGGATGTAACATGGAGGAACTGTTGATGTCGGATACGACATACTTAAAGATGTGGGGCATTTTTGTAATGCTCAGCCTCATGCTGACCGCAATGTTGGTCGTACCAGCAGGGGTCACCGGAGAGGGAATGGCAACGTTGAAGGTTTCTATAAGGGATGATGTGTACCTGGATTCGATATCCGGTGCTACCGTCACATGTGTGAACGTCCATTCCGGCGTTAGTTACACCCTTTACGAGGATAATTTCAAGTACAAGGCCGATGTGATGCCCGGAACTTACAGGATAACGGCCATGGCAGATGGTTACAATGATGGTTTTGTCGTCGAGAAACGGATCGAGGGGGGCGAGGTCAGGATCTCGCAGATCTACCTGGAGAGGATCGGCCATGGTGCTGACATCGAGGTCAGGATCTACGCCGATGACCAGGATGACGGAAACGAGATCGAGGGAGCTCAGGTACATATCTATTCGGGCACCTCCCACATGATGGTGGAGACCTCGGAGAAGGGATATGGTAACATGTCAGTGCCCTTTGGCGAAAGCCTCCACCTACTCGTCTTCGAGGAGGGGTACCTCACCCATTCGGTGAACATCGAGCTGAACGAGAGCGTAGACCTATACAAGGAGAACATCACGCTCAGCGAGGAGCCCTCCACAAGGGAGGGATCCTACAGGATCATGGGCTTTGTCAAGAGCGGGGACCTTTTCGTTCCCGACCTGACCCCTTCCCTGTGGGATGTCAATAACGGCCACCTTGTCCCCATCGAGAGCGACGAGGACGGAGCCATCACAATCCCCGCATATGACTCGATCTTCAAGCTCATCATCGAGGCGCCTGGATACGATCCTATCTGGAGGGATGATATCGACCTCGTGGCGAACACATACTACGGCGGCCTCGAGACCACCTTCAATATGACGGAGGTGCTGAAAGAGGAGATGAAGCTGACCACAATCGATCTATCGGGCGACATAACCAATCCCGTGATCGACACCCACTGGGTGCTTGACGCGAACTCGAACCTGTATGGTTTCTACAACGATTTCGGCAACCCCAGGATGCAGATCTCCGATCTGTTCTTCTCCCCTGGTTGGGACGTTGTAGAGGAGGATGACGCGACGATGGTCGAGGAGGCCCTTGTCTCATACGGGCCTACATGGCTTACCACAGACGATTTCCTCAGCGTGAATGATATGGCATACAAATGGAACGGCACCTATGCCGTTGTTGTGACGGGACTTGAGGGATCCGTATTCAACACCACCCATCCCGTGGTGGATATGACCGCATCTTACGAGCTGGTCGACGAGACCGATTTCAAGGAGGGCGATGATATCACCGTTGAGATCAAGGAGCTGATCGAGAACGAGGAGATCAAGGTCATCCTACCCGATAACTACGAGGTTCAGGGGAACTTCGACGAGGATATACTCGAGTTCGCCTACGATAACGCATACGAGGTTCTGGTGAAGGCCCCGATAGAGTTCACGGCAAAGGAGGCAGAAGGCCCAGAGGCTTCACTGGTATTATTGAACTCATACGAGTTCTACCAGGTAGAGGACCAGAAGTTCATCGTTAAGACCAAGGAGAACGTCACGCTCTCTGCCAAGGGATCCAAGGACCCCGTAGGCGAGATAGATACATACGAGTGGAACATCCCGGCAAACGCCGTTGTGATAACTCCTGAGGATGAGGTTGATCTTTCAACATTTGATGAGATCACCGTTCAGTTCACCAATAACAGGAACAGCTACCATAATATCACCGTGACCGTGAGGGACAGATCCGACAAGACGGATACCGCTTTCATCCTGATCCTTCCCGACAGCGTGGCGCCGACGATCGACGATTATTCCGTGATCTACGAGGAGAGCGAGGAGAACGTCACCTACGACGGCAGCTATGATGTCGAAGAGGACCAGGCACTTGTGTTCAACGCCTCCACGGCGATGGATAACGGCGAGATCGTGGACTACATCTGGGTGTTCGGAGAGGATGCCTATCCGCTCAACGGTGAGGTTGTCACCCATGCCTTCTCTGACCCTGGCCAGTACAATATCTCATTGACCCTGGTGGACGGTGCGGGGAACGAGTACCAGTTCAACAGGAGCGTAAACGTATCAGATACCACCGAGCCCATGGCCGTGATCAAGCCCTTCGGTGAGGTCATGCAGGGTGATGAGGTGGAGCTCAATGGAACCCAGTCCTACGACCCCAGGACCACGGGATCGCTCTACGACGTGATAGTATCCTACGAATGGTCATTCATCTACGATGATGAGGATCAGAACGTGACGCTTTCAGGTGAGGTGGTGAACTTCACATTTGAGATCCCTGGTGAGTATCTCATCAACCTCACGGTCGAGGATGCATCGGGCCTCATCAGGTGGGTCGAGAAGCTCCTGGTGGTGCTCGGACCCGATCTGGGCGTAAGGGGTATAACCTTCGACCCGGATGAGAACCACGATGACTTCAGGGAGGGCGAGAGGGTCGAGATCATCATCGCCTACGCAAACGACGGGCTTGTGGACTTCAACTCCACCTTCACCATCAGGGTGGAGGACAACGGAAAGAAGATCAAGGAGGTCGAGATCACCCCGGAGGATCCGATCAAGGCGGGAGATGTTGTCTACTACAACTTCACCTATGAGCTGAAGAAGGGACCAAGGGTGTTCAAGGTGTATCTGGACTACAACGACGATATCCCCGAGCAGAACGAGGAGAACAACGAGTTCGAGACCACGGCTAACGTGGTCACGGAAGAGAGTCCCTGGCATTGGTGGATGCTTCTT
>CBDVER010000292.1:0-3093 GCA_965373055.1 uncultured Thermoplasmata archaeon | reverse complement strand
TTTATTGGCGTGAGTTGATAATGACCATCCGCACATACTTTATGATGGGGCCGGGTTCACTCCTTCTCAGAGGTCACGGCATCTTTTCTGATAGTTCCGAGCAGCATCTTTGGGTTCAGAACGCTCTTTAACAGTTCAACGTCATCTCTGGTAAAGGCCCTCATCGGTATCAGGACCATGAGATAGATGAGGCCCCCAATAGTAAAATATAGAATGAACAGGAACAGATTATCCGCCGGGAACTGGTCGTTGAGGAGGTAGATGACGCCTCCCATGAATAGAGAGGCCAGGATGAACTTGAGGATCTTTATATTCAGGAGGGTCTTCTCGTACCTATAGGAGAAAAACCTGAACAGGGTGAATGTCACAAGGGCGGAAATGAGGGTGGCATAGGCTGCACCCTTTGCCCCCCAACCCAACACCTCGACCCCCAGGATCGGAATGTGGGTGGGTATGAATATCAGGTTGAGGCCCAGAATGGTGATGACCCCTACAATGGAGATCATGGCCAGGATCATTGGCTTTCCAACCCCCATGATCAGATTTCTGTAAGGGGCGCTGAGGCCCCTTATGAATCCCCAGATCGCAAGCGGCTGGAGCACGAGATATGAGGCCGAGTATTCGTTCGAACCAAACAGTGTCACTATCGGTAATGCCAGAATGAAGAAGAGGGCACAAATAGGTGCCATGATCATCGTTATGAGCCTTTCTGATGAGTAGATAAGCCCTTTGATCCTGTCGGCTTTTCCTTTGGATTTCATAGAGGATATGGTGGGAAAGAGGATCATCCCCAGCCCCATGGGTATCTGGAGCAGATATATCGAGAACTTCTGACCGCCCAGATAGATACCCACATCTGTTGTGTCCCAGAATAGATTGATCATTACCCTGTCAATATTGGTGGGTAATATCGAGAGAGCAGATACCACGAAAATGGGAAGTGCAAATATAAGATAGCTCTTGAACATCCTGAATGTCGGCCTCTTGATCTTGTAGTGTAACAGGAAATAATAGGAGATGCAGAGGTTTACAGATCCACCCACAACGAACGTGAAAGCGTAGAGGTATACGTCGTTGGTGGATATCACCACGATGATGGTCACTATCAGCTGCACGACCGCCGCGACAAGGATCACCAGCTGGTTCTTGGTGATCTCCAACTTGGCCACAAGTGTCTGGAGGCCCACGGATGAGAGGCTGTTGGTGATGAAAAAGCCAAGTATGATGTAGACCGTGAATTCGAATTCGATCGATTCGAACCCCCGGCCCAACACGTTCTTCCAGGCGAAGATACCGCCTATTATGGTCATGACAAAGATGATGGCAAGCGTGACCTGTATGGCCATGAACGTGCCAATACACTCTCCAAGGTCCTTCCCCTCGGATATTCTCTTGACGTGGGCCGCCCCGAAACCGAGGTTGGTGATAAACGAGAACATCCCGGCAAGCCCCATCGCGGCAGCGACCATGCCGACCTCGTTTGTGACCCCTTCCACCGGCGGGGGCATCAAATTGGAGACACACTTCCAGCTGATGACGCCTATTATCCCCATCAATACGAAGTTGATCATTATGATCAGGGTCATCCGGGTTATCCCGGTGAACAGCTGTCCATCGGTATCATTTCCTTCTCCCATTTATGCACCTGTTCGACTTCCATTAAAGCATTAGCCTAATAAAACCTTGGTACATAGGAGCAGCCCCGCAAGGCAGGTGCGTACGGGGTTGACAAACTTGGCGCATCCTGGTACTGATCCATAGGGTAGAAGGTTTTCTCTATATCTTTCTGAGCAGCCTCTTCTTGTGTATCTGGAACTCCTCTTCCGTGATGGCACCTTCCTCCCTGAGCCGGTTGAGGTCGTGGACCATTTCAACGGCGGATCTGGCATCATTCGCCACCCTGTTCTCAACCATCTCGGGTGACCAGACAGATGACGTTTCCTGGTGGAACATCTCATCTTGTGTCGTCTTCTCCTCTTCGATAACGGGTTCCAAAGGCGGGGGTGGATCCACCAGTTGGACCTCCGGCTCCAGGGAAGGTGGTGGACCTGCCAATGAGATCTCCGGTTCTGTCTTTTGTGGTTCGCCCCCCACGAACACCGAGTTCGCCTCCGACTCCAGGGCTTTTTGCATATCGTCATGCCAATCGGGATGGGGCTGCACCGGGGGACTCTGTTCGGAGAGGGGGGGTGGCATTGGGGGCTGTTCCTCCTGCCCGATCGGTCTGCCATCGGTCCCAAGGAGGGTTCTTTTCCCTCTTGAACCACCCCCTGGCAGAGGTCTGATATATCCATCGATCTGGCTGTTCAATTGCTGAGGCCGGACCAGGGCGGGGGGAAGGGCCTCCCTTGATCTTGGGGTCGGGGGCAGCATGGTTGAGTGCATCTGCGGAAGCGCAGGAGGAGGTGCTGCCGATGGCTGCAGTGCAGGTACCGGGGTCACTTCCTGTTCTTTCTGCAGCTCTCTTTCCCTCTCCCGTTCCTCTCTCCTCTGCCCGGCCCTTCTGATAATGAACCCCGCAAGAAGTGTGAGGATGATAATCATAAGCGGCATCATGAAGAGGGAGATGCCGATAATGACAGCACTGCCCGATCTTGCTGGAACATCGACGGAATCCCTTGTGCCCTTCCCCTCCCCGACCTTATTTACTGCTACTATCCTGTAGTAGTATGTATCCGATACCACACTGTGATCCTCGGTTTTGAATGTGTTCGGCCCTATATCCTTCCATAGTTCAAGCCTCTCGGGGTGGGTGCCCTTGTATATGTGATATCCGAGGATATCTGCGCCTCCGTTCCGGTCCGGACCCTCCCAGGAGAGGGAGACCGTATCAGATGTGCCCTTGATCTTGTACTCCACCACCTTTGAGGGAACTCCCACAGGGGCGGCGTGTATGGTTGAGCCAGGCTTCCCTTCGCCCAGGGCGTTCTCGGCCCTGATGAAATAGTAGTAATCGTTTCCGTTCACAACCTCATCGTCCAGGTACGTGTCCGTCCCTTTCAATGTGATCAGTAGTGTTTCAGCCCCCTTATTGTCACCTTTGTAGATCGAATATCCCGAAATGGGTGAACCCCCATCGTACCCGGGTTTTTC
>CBDVER010000291.1:0-3096 GCA_965373055.1 uncultured Thermoplasmata archaeon | reverse complement strand
ACGGTCTCCGTGGAGTTCCGTATCTCTACCCATGATTTCCAGAAACAGAAGGACGTCGGCATGGTGTCAGGCCTCAGGATCGAACCAGGAGAGGAGGTGATGATCTCCCAGGATTGGGTCGCAGAGGCCGGATATCCCCTGATAGTGGGGCGGATCATCGAGGTGGCACCCAAGGATAAGGTGACACAGATAGAGGACAATATTGACAGCATCGAGATCTACGTCAGGCCGATCCTGACGGGATTCTGGACCTCCGCAGGAGGAGGCCCCGGCCACACAGGGTGGTCACAGGGGGAGCTTCAGAGCAATCGGACATACTGGTCCTACGACCTTGGGGAGGATTGGAGCGATCCCGCCGAGCCGTTGTGGCTTGATTCCCAGGCTGGTTCCGGGACGTCATCCGCCGTGGGTTCTGCCCTTTTCCTTACCACGCCGCAGGGCGACCTCACAGCCCTGAACACTTCGACGGATGGCAACGGTGGGACCGGAAGGCTCTGGACCTACACCAACGCATCATCCAATTTCATAGGAAGGCCCGCGCTACACATCGAGAACGAGCAGTCCTGGTCATTTGCGAACAAGGTGTTCGCGATAGGAGACGACCAGGCGCTCTGGGCCTTCGATTGGATAGGTTTCTGGGACGGCGTCAACGATGGGTCGTACCAGGAGGAGGAGGAGACCGGGATGGACGCGGGCGATGTCCTATGGAGAAAGCCCCTCCCCTCCCCTGTCGCGGCCCCTATAATGATCGCAGGAGGGAATGTGATAGTGATCACCTCGGATGGCAACATGACCGCTTACGATGACGATGACGGATTGGCCCGCTGGAAGATCGAGGTGGGCACGGGACACCACCCCATTGCAGCATCACTTGGTGAGATATATCTTGCAGATGGGGATATGATAACGATGATCAACGCGAACACGGGGTCACCGATACATACCATGGAGCTCTCCACCATATTCTCCACCGATATACTGTCCCTATCGTATCTCAACGGCAAACTGGTCGTGGGGAGCATCATGGAGGTTGCGGTGCTGGATTCCCACCCGGATGATAACGAGGATGGGATCGTTGATGCAGAGGATACGGATGATGGCAAACCGGATAACATCACAGGCGTGGACCTGATCTGGGCCTCGCTTCTTCCCTACGATATGGTCACCCCGCCGGCGGTCTCCGAAGCCGCCAGTGTGATCTCCATGCAGGTAGGGGGGAGGATATTGTTCATGTACCTGAACAATGGGACCATCATATCCAACCTCTCCATGCCTCTCGCACCGGTTACCAGGGCGATATCAGGGGGTAGCTCATTCTACACGATCGTGGGGGCGGACCCCTGGGTGGTCACCTCGTATTCGCCCGATGGAAGCGGAGGATACCAGATGGTCTGGACCCTTCCCCTTGATGCCCGGCCCCGTGGAGAGCCGTCCATCTCGAAGAAGCACATGGTCATCTCCCTATCGGGGGGTAGGATCCTGTCCATAGGCGATAGGAACCTCGCACCCGTTGCGGTGATATCCTCCCCCGCTGAAGCCCTGATGGCTTTCCCGGAGGAGACGATAACGTTGAACGGCTCCCTCTCTTTCGATGGTGACGGGGACCGTCTGACCTACTTATGGTATATCGAGGGGGAGGATTCCCCGATCTACGAAGGGCCGGACGCGGTAACCGAGGTGAACCTGGACGGAGTGGGCACGAAAAAGCTGACCCTTCGAGTACTTGATGAGATGAGGGCGTCCGGAGAGGCTTACGTAAATGTGACATTGCTCAAGAGGGTCTTTGAGGAGTTTCCCGACTTCACCAACGGGATCGTCGTGGAGATGTCCTTTGGGATCTCTGAGCCCAACGGCAGGGGAAGGGTGGATATCATCATCCCCGAGGCGCCTCCGGAAGCTCCCGGAGCGATATTCGTGTGCCATCTGGAGTTCACACCACTGCCCACCTACGCGTCATATCTTCTGGAGTGGGTCAACGTAACGATGGAATACACCGGTAAGGAGTTCCCCGTAAGGATGCATGAGGGCCTGATCAAGGTGTATCGCTATCAAGATGGGGTCTGGGGTGCACCGTCAGTTTCGGGTGGGATCCTCGAGGATGAGGTTGGATATGGAAACTTTTCGGAATTGACCGCAGGATACTATGCGGTGGGGATAATGGATAACAACGCCCCCAGCCTGAGGCACAGGCCGGAAAGTGACGTTAGTGGGGCGGCTTCCAACGCGGGCATGGAATTCAGGGTAGAATACAAGGACCCGGATGGGGAGCATCCTGCATGGGTGAGGCTTGTCATCGAGGGGGGCGAGACCATAGAGCTCTCCCCCGAGGGCATCACCGACCCGATCAGATACAGCTTCTACGGGTCGTCCCCTGTGGACCTCGATCCGGGCCCCTATACCTATTATTTCGAGGCGGATGATGGCCACTTCATAGCCAGAACAGCGGATTTCTCCCTGATGGTGGAGAACCGGGAACCTGTGATATCGATCAAGGGCCCCGAGACCTATGTGATCGTCGGAAGTGAGATACTATTTGACGCCTCGGGGACCGTGGACCCGGACGATGATGAGCTTACATTCATCTGGGATTTCGACGACAGTGACGGGCTCCAGAGGGATTACGTGGGGGAGAAGGCGACATATTCGTACCCTATCAAGGGGGTTTACATCGTAACCCTGCGGGTGTCGGACGGGACGGCCACGGTGAACCACACCATGACAATAACCGTTGTTCCGGGAGACTCCGGTCCTGATCCGTTCGATATAAGCACGGGATTGATCATGCTTATCGGCCTGGTATTCCTTCTTATCATCGCGGTCGTGGTTTTCCTGGTCCTCTCGAGGAAGGGCTCCCAGGAGATAGAGAGGATCGACAAGGACCTCGATGTGTGGTCATGTCCAGAGTGCGGGTCGGTGATCAGGGACGGCCTCGACGAGTGCGACGACTGTGGGTACCTTTACGACCCGCTCGACTTCAGGGAGAGCTCGAAAGATAACCTTTCGGACGACTTTGAGGAGGGGGAATTGGATGGACTTTTTGAGGAATAGGCGGACTTCTCCTCGATTACCTGGACAACGTATATATATGTGAAATCC
>CBDVER010000290.1:0-3099 GCA_965373055.1 uncultured Thermoplasmata archaeon | reverse complement strand
TGGAAACCTTCAACGCTGAGTATTTTTAATTTCGATACATTATCCGAACCAGGCCACTTTTTTCCAAAATTTGGCATTGAGATAAAGGTACAAGGACTGGCGACTGAGACCGGTCCACTCACTCGTAATTCAACATGATATATGCTGGTAAAAAAATAAAAGACCGGTCGGGAGGAGCAAGTCGGAGATTATAGGCGTTAATAATTGGCGACTTGCGACTATGACTAAAGGAGTTGTTAATCGATTGGATATACCTTTAGTCAAGAGGAGATTCTTGGAAGTGTTCAGCATATGCAAGTACCAAGAATCGACTATGGAAAAAACCGTAACTCAGCATATGTAAACCGTTTTTTCCTACAGACCGGGCCACTCACCCGTGAACAATTATAAGCGTTAAAAGGGCGAGTGGACCGGTCGGGAGGAGCCAATCGGAGATTGTTAGCATATGCAAGTGACGATTGGCGACTAAGACAAAAGGAGTTTGTGAGCACTTAATATTACCTTTTGTCTACAGACCGGGCCACTTTCCCGTAAACAATTTAAAGCAATGAAAAGGGAAAGTGGACCGGTCGGGATTTGAACCCGAGGCCTCCTCGTTGCAAGCGAGGCGATCTACCGAGCTGATCTACCGGCCCATATATTCGCTGACAGATGGGGCCAAAAGGACCTTTGGTATTTGAAAGTTTAGGATATTACTACTCCTCGCCGGCCTTTTGAATGATCTTCTTGGCAACAGTCGGGTTGACCCCCTCGATCATCATCAGGTCCCGTGGGATGGCCTCCGCAAGGTCTTCTCTCTTCCTGTAGCCCATCTCGTATATGCCCTTCGCCCTCTCCTCGGAGATATCGAAATCGAACATGAAATGGAGTATGATCTCATCCCTTTCAGGATCCCGGGGCACCGGGGGAAGGTCCTCCACGTGTTTATCCGTATCAACATCCTCTACAGGAGGCTCTTCGATGGGCTCCTTCCTGGAGAACCACCTCTTCCAGAAGGGTACCTTCTCCTCCTTTTCCAACTCCATCTCCTCCTCCTTTTCGGGTGTTTCATCGGGAGTGATCTCCTCCTCCACCTGTTCCCCCTCTTTCTTCTCCTTGACAGGAGGTAGAGACTCCTTCGGCTCCTCCTCTTTATCCTTTCTCGGGGGGAGGAGGTCGGGAGCTTTCCCGGACTGGGGTTTTGGCTCGGGCTTGACAGCTTTTTTCTTCCTCTCCTCCTCGGGAAGCGCTATGGTTCCAAAGGGCACGGCATCTTCCTCTATACCGACCCAGGTCCCCTGGGACACCTCGGAAAGCCTCTGCCTTGCATCCTCCTTTTGATCCACCCCGACCTTGAGGTCGATCATCGAGGCTATGCTCGCAAAGAGCACAAATCCGAAGTATCCGAATATGAAGGCCCCCACAGCGCCTGGGATCAATTTTGTGAGGTTTCGGGCCAGGGCCCCGGTGGGCTTGGGGTAGCTGTTATCTCTCTTGGATATCTCCAGATGCATCGCCATCTTTCCAGGGGTTCTTCTTCCGTCCGATTCCAGTACGGTGAAGTATATCGCCGATATGATCAACACGATCACGGTGTAGGGTATCATGGCATGCCAGATAGGTGCCATTCCTACAATCGAGGTCGTTGGCATGATGCTCTCTGCCATGAATCCGATCATGATGCTCAGGGGGTTGGCGTTAATAAGCCCGACGATGGGTATGAAGGAGATGACCGAGATGATGAGCCCCAGCAATGCGAAATCTATGACCATGGCTATGGCCCTTCTCACCCAGTTCTCCTTCAGATCGTCCTTGTAATATTCAAGTATGGAGTGTTTGGCCATGAGAGAACCCCTTCGGTAGGATATAATTCCTGAAATCCCTCTGTCTATTAACTTCTTTCTACCTGTCCATGGGCCGTATGGACGGCTGCTCGATTAGGTATATTTGCATGTCGAGAGCACGCATTCTGAAGTAAAACAATAGAAAATCTTTAATCCATTGCACATATTAAGCCCGAGGCCTGTAATATGGAGCTACCTTTCTTCACGATCTCCGACCTGGAATTGGAGGGAAAGACCGTAGCGATGAGGGTGGATATCAACTCCCCCATCAATCCGGATACCGGGCAGATACTATCACTAAAGAGGATACAGGAACACGTAAGGTCCATCAAGAAGCTTCCGAAATGCAAGCTGGTCCTTCTGGCACATCAGAGCAGGCCCGGAAAGAAGGACTTCACATCACTTCGGGAGCATGCAAGAGAGCTCTCCTCCCTTCTTGAGAGGAGGGTCGATTTCATTGACGACCTGTTCGGGGACACGGCCCTGAAAGCCGTGAGAGAGATGAAGGTCGGGGATATCCTCCTTCTCGAGAACACGCGGTTCTACTCCGAGGATGTGATCCTCAAGGATTCCTCCCTGGCCGTCCAGGAGAGCACACACATAGTGACCAGGCTCGCGGAGAACATTGATTTCTTCGTGAACGACGCATTCTCGGCCCTGCACAGGTCCCAGCCATCCCTTGTGGGCTTTTGCAACCTCATACCCAGCTGCGCCGGCCCGTTGATGGAGAAGGAGCTCAAGGCCCTTGCAAGGGTCGTGGACGATCCCGAGAGGCCCGCCGTCGTGATACTGGGAGGATTGAAGGTGGACGATTCGATAAACGTCGCCGAGAACCTACTGGTTGCGGGGTCGTGCGACACGATCCTCACAACAGGCGTGGTCGGCAGCATGTTCCAGTGGGCGGACGGATACGATCTGGGAACGCCCAACGTGAATTTCATAAGGCAGGAGATCCCCGATACCGACGACCTACTTGAGCGGTGCAAGCGCATCATGAAGAGGTTCCCGGGCAAGGTGATGTACCCTGCTGATATGGCCCTTAACGATAAGGGTAAACGCAGGAGGATAAAACTGTCAGAGCTACCCGCTGACGCTCCGATATACGATATCTCCATAGATACCATCGTCAGGTATTCGATGATCATAGAGGGGGCAAGAACGATAGTTGCAAACGGTCCGGCGGGGGTGTTCGAGCTCAAGGAGTTCAGGGAGGGGACCGTTGAGATCTTCAAGGCGATCAACAGATCCAAGGCGTTCTCGGTTATGGGTGGGGGGG
>CBDVER010000289.1:0-3099 GCA_965373055.1 uncultured Thermoplasmata archaeon | reverse complement strand
CAGCAGCCTTGATATTATTTTCATCGGGGAGCGATCATGTGATTCCACCTTACAGCCAGCCAGGGGATACCTTATAATAATAGAAGATTATGATAGAGTGACTTACAGAGATAAGTTAAAAATAAGTAAAAAAAAGAAAGAACCGCGGGTTCTGCGGTTTCAAGATGAACGGATCCCTCCAAGGAGGGAGAGAGATAAGGGCCGGGACCCAGAGAGCGTCCAAGGGCCCAAAGAGACCTACATTTAGGTGATTAATATGACGATTAGAACATTTGAAACAGATTTTTCAGGCACCAGCCTGAAAATAGAGTATGGTAGAATGGCCAAGCAGGCTGGCGCCGCTGTCACAGCACAGATGGGCGACACCGTGGTCATGGCGACTGCAACGATGTCCGGCACCTCAAGGCCCGGCATGAACTTCTTCCCACTTATGGTGGATTACGAGGAGAGGTTCTACGCGGCAGGGAGAATAAAGGGACCCCGCTTCACCAAGAGGGAGGGGCGGCCAACGACGGATGCGGTCCTCACCGGAAGGATGATAGACAGGGGCATCCGCCCCCTCTTCCCGGAAGGGATGAGAAACGACGTACAGGTGGTCATCATGCCCCTGTGCATTGATGGTGTGAACAAGCCCGACATCGTGGGATTGATAGCGGCAACATTGGCGCTTCACATATCCAATATACCCTTCAACGGCCCCGTGGCCGGGGTCAGGGTCGGGATGGTCACCGGCGACTTCATAGTGAACCCCACCCCCGAGGAGATAGAGTTTTCCGAGCTCCAGATGGTCGTGATGGGAGACGGCAAGAAGATCACGATGGTGGACTGCGACGCAAAGGAGCTGGATGACAAAAGCACCATCCAGGCGTTCGAGGTGGCCATGAAGGCAATGGCCCCCATCACCAAGTTCATGGACGATATCCGAAAGGAGATCGGAAAGGAGAAGTTGAAGGACTCCGAGCTGAAGTGGGTTGAAAGGCCCGCAGATGAGGACCTCAAGATCATCAAGGACATGAGGAAGGCAGCGCTCCCCCACATGGACAAATACCTCTTCAACACCCCGGTAGGGTCGAAAGGGGAGAGAAAACAGATACTTCTGCAGGTGAAGGATATCCTCGTTGAGGAGTTCAAGAAGAAGCTCACCACCAAGGACATGACCACAGAGGATGCGGAGGTGTACCTTCGGAAGCTTCTGGGCATGTTCTTCAGCGATTTCATCGATGAGCAGGTCACAAAGGCCATCCGCGAGGGCGATAAAAGGGTGGACGGAAGGAAGCTCGACGAGATCAGGGCCCTCTCCGCAGAGGTTGGCATCCTGCCCAGGTCCCACGGGACCGGACTCTTCAGCAGGGGGGAGACACAGGTCCTCACCGTTGCAACGCTCGGTGCTCCCGGGGACGACATGATCTATGAGTCCATGGAAGGGGACGGAAAGAAGAAGTTCTTCCACCACTACAACTTCCTCGGGTTCAGCGTGGGAGAGGTCAAGCCCATCAGGGGAGCAGGAAGAAGGGAGATCGGCCACGGCATGCTCGCCGAGAAGGCCCTGCTGCCGGTCCTCCCGAGGGACGATCAGTTCCCGTACACCATCAGATTGGTCAGCGAGATAATGGGGTCCAACGGGTCCTCAAGCATGGGCTCCACCGTGGGATCAACACTTGCGCTTCTCGACGCCGGCGTCCCGATCACAAGGCCCGTCGTCGGGATCGCCATGGGAATGGCATCCGACGGGAAGACATGGAAGGTCCTTACCGACATCCAGGACATGGAGGACGGCACGGGGGGAATGGACTTCAAGTTCACATCCACCTCCGAGGGATTGACCGCCATCCAGATGGACACCAAGACCCACGGAGTTGAGATGGATATCATCAAGGCGACCTTCAAGCAGATGAGGAAGGCCATAAATGAGATCCTCAAGGTCGTTGAGAAAACGATCCCGGCCCCGAGGGAGGAGATATCCACCTACGCACCGAGGATCATATCCATGAAGATAGACCCGGACAGGATAGGCGCGGTCGTGGGCACCGGTGGCAAGGTCATCCGTGGGCTCACCGAGGAGTACGGCGTCCAGATCGATATCGAGGACGACGGCACCGTTCTGATCACCGGAACCGACGCGGTCAAGGCCAATGAGGTCCAGGCTGTGATAGCCGGTATCGTCAGGGTCGTGGAGATCGGAGACGTCTTCGAGGACGTCGAGGTGGTCAAGCTGATGCGCTTTGGGGCCTTCGTCAAACTAACTCCAAGCACCGATGCACTGGTGCCGATATCGGAGATATCCTACGAGAGGGTTCCCTCCGTTGAGGCCGTGCTCGCAGTAGGGGACAAGGTCAACGTAAAGGTCATAAGGTTGGACAAGGGCAAGGTGGACGCCTCCATGAAGGCGCTCCTTCCCAAGCCCGAGGGATACGTCGAGCCCCCGCCAAGGAGAAGCTTTGACTCCAGGGGAGGCGACAGGAGAAGCAGTTTCAACAAGGGAAGAAGGTCCTCGGACAGAAGAGGGCCCCCACCCCAGAGGCGGGATTGAAGCTAACGGTCATGAGATGGACACATATCCTCCCATTCGCACTTATAGTGGCATCGATCCTGATGTCAGGCTGTATGACCGGCGATACCGTTGAGCCAGCCCATGGAGGCGACGCCACGGTCACGTTCCTGCAGGGGGAACAGATCCTCCTGGCGGTCACCTGCGAGGTGGCCGAGACCGAAGAGGAGCGGGAGGTGGGCCTGATGAACAGGGACCATCTTGGCTCCGACAGGGGAATGCTCTTCGTGTTAGATCCTCCCAGGGAGGTCACCTTCTGGATGAAGGATACCAACATCAGGCTGGACATCATCTTCGTAGACGTGAACGAAACTGTTATCGGGATCGCCCGGGCCGACCCGGAGCCGGACACGCCGGACCATCTTTTAATGAGATATCCCAGCGGGGGAGCCGTGGGGTGGGTGGTGGAGATCGAACAGGGCCTCTCCCGGGAGCATAACGTCACCGCAGGCAGCAGGATGATGATATCATACTGAGGATACAGTGCCTGTACTCTTTTCTCTCTTTTTCCCGGCCCTGCCTACAGCACGTTGGAAGATCCCCTTCGCCAC
>CBDVER010000288.1:0-3109 GCA_965373055.1 uncultured Thermoplasmata archaeon | reverse complement strand
CGCCCGTTTCGAGGTCGTAGGTCTGGTCCTCCCCCCAGATAAGGGTGATGACATCTGTATGCAGGATGGTGTCTCCCTTCGATATGGTGAGGTTATATGTGCCAGCCAGGGCGGACAGCGAATATGTTCCGTTCTCCCCGGTCTTTGTGGTCTTTACGGTAATTGGGATCTCCCGGGACAGCAGAACCGTGCATCCGGATAGGCCGTCTCCGAACCTGTCGGTAACCCTTCCGTGAAAGGTCGATCGAACCGGATCATTGATATCTATCTCGAAGTCAAAATGCCTCTTCTCCCCATCGGCCACGTTGAAGGCGATCCTCCATACTATCTGGCCTCCGGGGGTCAAGACCAGCAGCTCATAGGACCCTCCCGAAGTGTTGATCAGATAGTGGCCATCAACATCTGCTCTTACCTCTTTTCCCTGGAAGAGGTCCGTATCTATCCTGATGGTGTAATTGCCGAGAGGGGCCCCGTCCTCATCCACCACAAACCCCCATATCTGGGAGGTCTCCAGATCGGACAGGTCAACTCCCCGGGCTTCCCCGGGCCCGTAGGTGCCCAATGAGAAGGATATAATGATGACCAGCAGCAGAAATATATGCGTATATCTTCCCCTCATGGTACCCCTCACATGATCGATCATGATCGGCCTACCGCCATATCAACACGCTGTAGGCCATATGGTGGAGAGAACCGGAAAGGTATAAAACATTTGGTGGATGAGATCACGTGTGGATCATTTTCTCCTCGAGGCCAGGAATATCACAGATCCCACAAGCGATACGGTAAATAGAACTGCACCTGCTGACAGCAGGACCCATTCTGCCGTCCGATCCCCTTTTCCCCCCCCGTCCGATGAGTCCTCCTCATCTGGATCATCCACAGGGGCGGTGGAGTCGATCAGCCCTTCCGAGATCGCGAACTCCAGCGCTGCTATCATGATATCCAGGGTGATGTCCCGATCATCCTGGTACCAGTTGCCCATGCCGTCATATGCCCTCGCAACAAGGACAATACTCCCCAGGTCCATGATGTCGCCCGGGTCATCGATCCCCTCTCCGGAGGATCCAAAGGCGCCCATAAGGTCTGCGATGCTGAGGTTCTGTAGAGGTATCTGATCGGCCGGGATGCCCAACCAGGGGAGGATCAGGTCCAATGTGCTTCCCAGCTCCATGTCATACGGGATCGAGAGGTTTACGATCATCTCCCATTCTGTCCATGCACCTTCATCATCCCCGGTTCCCAGGAGAGAGATCCCCACCATCCCAAGCATCGAGATGTCCATCGGCTCTATCCATAGGCAGCCGCTGAAGTTCCCTGTCCCATTGTACAGTGCAAGGCTGATATTGACGTGGTCGGTCAAGGCCGCAGCACTCCCCGATATGCCGAGGTCCAGGGAGAAGGATCCCGATCCGTTCCTGAGGTCCAATTCCACATCCTCGATCACAATCTTTGGCCCATCGTTCTCCGAGGCCTCCTTGAGCGGGTCATCCTCCATCTCCAATGATATTGAGGAGGAGTATGGAACCAGGATGACAAGAAGGGATATCAGGGCGATCATGTTGAATGGTCCATATCTCATTGGCCGTTTCCTCCCTGGGGATGCCCGCAGTTCTTGACCATCCTGGATACGAGGATCTCAGCGATGGGCTCGAGGTTCACTATATCCTCCTTGTTGTATTTCAATATGAGCTTGAGGGCGTTCTCGTTCCCCTCCCTCTCCCATATCTTCCAGAGCCTGACGGCGTCATCTCCGCTCATCCCCGAGACCTCGTCAGGCCTCTTGATCCCTAGCGCCCTCTCCAGTTTTTTCAAGCCCCCCGAGTACCCGACCTTACGGCCGAGGAAGCGGAGGTCGAGGTGTGGGATGGAAGGGACGCTTCCGGGGTAATGCTGCTGGATCATCGGAAGGTCGAAGGTCGCCCCGTTGAACGTAACGATCATCTCCGCTCCCTCGAGCATCCTGCTGATCTCCTCACCCGAGAGGTTGAATCCCCTGACCGCGGCCCTGTATTCACGTCCATCATACACGCCGACAACGGTGATCGGAGCGTATCTGCTGAGGCCCATGGTCTCGATGTCAAGGAAAACCGTTCGTTCCCTGAAGGTTGACCAGAGCCGCCAGGCCTCCCCTGCGCGGAAAAACCTGGAAAAATAGGTAATATCCCTTTTTTTTAGGTGGTTAACCGCATCCTGCAGTATCGGGTCCATTCCCCTCTTTCTGATCCCTTTTATCGGGCCGGCAGATTCGGCTCCAAGAAAGGAATCCCAGTCGAGGATGCCGGAATCCCACAGTTTTTTTTCCGTCCTTGGACCTATGCCTGGAAGAAAGATAAAGCTCCGGTTCAACAATGTAGGGACCTCCCCGTGATAGATGATATTATCCTATCCTCCTCCTTCTGGCATGTACCGCCCGGCCCTGTCGTTATCTATCCCAAGAAGGTCCAGTATCCTGCCCGAGAACCGGACCTGGAGGTCATGCACCGTTCTCTCATCATTGTAATAAGAGGGCGATATGGGCATCACGATGACGCCCCAGGAGGAGAGGTCGTACAGCGATCTCAGGACTGGTGTGGAGAGGGGCGTCTCACGGATGGCAAGGATCAACCCCCTCCGCTCTTTCAATGCCACAGAGGCGGTCCTGGTCGTGAGCGTATCTCCTATCCCGGAGGCGATCTTCGAGGCGGTCGATGTTGTGCACGGGCATATGACCATGTGGTCAAAGGCGTTGCTGCCAGAGGCGATCTCATGGTCGATATCAACGTCGTCGATGACCTCATCCGCCGATCTGGCAAGGTCCTCCCGGGCCATACCACATTCCAATTGATATATCGATAGGGACCCTTTGTTCACTATGAGGCTGATCCTTCGACCCCTATCCGAGAGGCCCTTGATCAGCTGGAAGCCGAATCCGGCTCCCGAGGCCCCCGTCATCGAGACAACGATGTGACCTTCGGTCATGGTATGACCAGATTCCATCCACTATAAACTACTTTACTGTGAATGCCTGACCATCTTCAGGTCCATGATGTATGATCACTGTCCCGGAGGCGGCCTTCTCGGGCCGACGACCTTGTTACCATCTTTCATCTGTCGGATCTGCTCTTCC
>CBDVER010000287.1:0-3110 GCA_965373055.1 uncultured Thermoplasmata archaeon | reverse complement strand
TCAGGGTGAAGGTTTTATAGTGGTTCCTTTTTTGGGGGACCAGGTGAAATCATGGCAGACCTAATAAAGAAGGAAATGGGACTCATGGATGTTATCAAGAAGTATCCGCAGACGGTCCAGATATTCCAGAAGCACGGCCTTGGATGTATCGGATGCGCCCTCGCCAACTTCGAGACCGTCGAACAGGGCGCCATGGGCCATGGAATGGAACTTGAGCCCCTTCTCAAAGACCTGAACGCAGCTGCAACGCAGAAGAACTGATGGTCCTCGGATATGGATCCACCTGTTCATGACGTTCTGAAGGGGGGATGGGATCCCCTCTATCACATTGCCCAAAGAGAGGGAGTGCCTTTTCAATATATTTCCACAATAACTTATATCTTGGATAGAAATGAAATTGCCATGAGATCAACTCTTCTTGTGGTAATTATTGGGAGGGCTCACTTGACAACTCCCAAATACTTATATACTACTTCTTTAATGGCCGGCTGCACGTCTAATCATGAGGCCCCCTGGCCATGCGGTAAGGGCAACCACTGGACCCTGATCCCGACCTATCTGGACCCTCCTGGGTTCCTTCTCCGGTCGGAAAACCGCAACGGTCGGGCTGGTTGATAGGCGGCCAAGATGCCCTGTCCGTACACGGTCCAGAGCATTTAGCCTATAGAGATGGAGACGATCCTGGAGGAATGAGATGGCAGACAAACACGCGCCAAGAAAAGGGTCAATGGCACACAGCCCCAGAAAGAGGGCTAAAAGCGAAACCCCAACCATTAAATCTTGGCCAGAGGGCGGATCAGAGCCAAAGGTTCAGGGCTTCGCCGGTTATAAAGCTGGAATGACCCACGCTTTCCTGGTTGATTACAGGCCGACATCCACCACGTCGGGACAGTAGGTTCAGAGACCTGTCACGGTCGTGGAGGTCCCCCCGATGAAGGTGATGGGAATACGGGTCTACGAGCAGACCTACCTCGGCTTGAAGACGATAAATGAGGTATGGGCGGAGAAATTGGATAAGGAACTGGGGAGGAGGACGCCCGTCTATACCAAGAAGAGAAAGGCAGACCTCAAGGCCCTTGACGGCGCGGATGTGGATGATGTGAGGCTCATCGTCCATACCCAGCCGAAACTGGTAAAGAGCATCCCCAAGAAGAAACCCGAGATCATGGAGATGAGGATCGGCGGGGGATCGATCAAGGAGAGGACAGATTACGCCAAGACCCTTCTGGGCAAGGAGCTCACATTCAAGGATTTCCAGCATGAGGGCTCCATGGTCGATATCATATCGGTGACGATCGGGAAAGGGTTTCAGGGCCTGAACAAGAGGTTCGGGGTGAAGCTCCTGTCCCACAAGAACTCAAAGCACAGAAGGATGATCGGGACCCAGGGCCCATGGCACCCGGCATGGATCATGAGCACGGTACCCAACTCAGGCCAGATGGGATACCACAAGAGGACCGAGTTCAACAAGAGGATATTGAAGGTCGGGAAGGAGGGAGCCGAGATAAACCCCAAGGGCGGTTTCCTGCACTACGGAGATGTGAACAACTCCTACGTTCTCATCCACGGGTCCATTCCGGGCAGCACAAAGAGGCTGATCCGGTTCAGGGACACGGTGAGGTTCAGGGGTGAATTGGTCGTTCCGGAGCTGACCTTCGTGAGCACGGCTTCAAAGCAGGGAAATTGAGGTGGTAGACGATGGTAGAAAAGAAGGTAACAGGAAAGAGGAAGGCCCCCGTCGGATCCACCGTTAACGTTTACGGTCTGGATGGAAAGGTCAAGGGAAAGGTGAACCTTCCCGAGGTTTTCAATACTCCTTTCAGGCCCGATATTATCCGTAGGGCAGTTGTGGCCGCACAGGCCAACAGAAGGCAGAGATACGGGCCGAGCCCAAACTCCGGTATGAGGCACGCAACCTCGACCTGGGGAAAGGGTAGGGGGGTCGCCAGAGTTCAGAGGCTCACCCAGGGACGACACGCAGCGGAATCCCCGAATAACGTCGGAGGACGGAGGGCGCACCCACCCAGGCCGGAACACTCTTTCGAAAAGAAGATCAATGTCAAGGAGAGACAGCTGGCCAAAGCCTCCGCCCTTGGAGCATCTTCCGTTGAGGAGATGGTAAGGGGGAGAGGACACAAGTTCGATGAGAAGATCTCGCTGCCCGTTGTGGTGGTCGATGATATCGAGGCGATGGATAAGGCCAAGGAGATACTCGAGTTCCTTGATTCCCTGGGCCTGGGATCGGATATCCAGAGGGCCCACGATGGGATACACATCAGGGCGGGAAGGGGGAAGATGAGGGGACGAAGGTACAGAAAGCCCAGGTCCCTGCTTCTGGTGGTATCACAGGGATCGCCCGTACTGAAAGGTGCGAGGAACCTCCCGGGTGTGAACACCACTTCACCTGAATGCCTGAACACGGAACATCTGGCCCCTGGCGGAGATCCCGGCAGGCTGGTCGTCATGTCGAGGAAGGCACTGGACCGGATAGGGGGTGCGTGAGATGATACCACGCAGTCCGCACACTATACTTCTTCATCCGTATGTTACGGAGAAGACGCTCAACCTGATGGAGAACCACAACGCCCTCATGTTCGTGGTGAGGACCGACGCCTCCAAGCCCCAGATCAAATGGGCTTTCGAGAAGCTCTTCGAGGTCAAGGTGGATTCGGTGAACACCAAATATGGGCGTTTCGGAAAGCAGGCGATCATCAAGCTCAGCAGCGATTTCAGCGCCGAGGATATCGGTATGAGGATAGGGATATTCTAAGGGGGTAGCAAGATGGGTAAACGAATCATCACGAGAAGAAGGGGGTCGGGATCGCCGGTATACAGGTCACCCAGCCACAGGCATCTGGCCCCGGCGATACTTCCCAAGATCAAATCTGGAAGGGCCGAGGTGATAGACCTGAAGCACGATCCGGGCCACTCCGCACCGATGGCCAAGCTCAGGTGGAACGACGGTAAGGTAAATTACCTGATCGCACCAGAGGGCATTACAGTGGGGCAGGAGATCCTTATGGGGCTTGACGCCCCTATCAAGATCGGCAATATCCTACCTCTTCAGAGCATTCCGGAGGGAACCCCCATCTACCAAATCGAGGGAGTCC
>CBDVER010000286.1:0-3122 GCA_965373055.1 uncultured Thermoplasmata archaeon | reverse complement strand
CTGCCGCCTTGACCGAGGAGAGCGTCGTGTGGCCCGGTCGGGCGCTGGTCTCCCACAGGTCCACGCTCTGCGCGAACACGGGGATCCCCACCTCATGTGCGACCCTGGAAAGCTCCACCATGGGCGGACAGATGATGATCGATGCCCCGGTCTCTTTCTGAACCTCCTCGCATATCCTGGCAAGTGAGAGGGCGCCATCTCCGTCAACCTGTGCGTATGTCTTGAAATTCAATATTATCGCCGGTGTCCTCATCTCAACATCTCCTCTTCTATCATCGAGATCTCACTCTTTCCCCCGATATATACGGGGACCCGCTGATCCAGCTTATCGGGATCCATATCAAGGATGTTCCCCCGACCATTGGATGCCGCCCCTCCCGCCTGGGTGATTATGAAGCCCATCGGGTTCGCCTCAAAAAGCAGCCTGAGCTTGCCGTTTTCCGATCCCTCGAAGGCGGGGTACGTGAACACTCCCCCTTTGTGAAGTATCTGATGAACGTCTGCCACGAAGGATCCGCTGAATCGGAGCTTGTACCCCTCTGATTCCAGCTTTTGTATGAAGCGCCTGTGCGGCGGCAGCCATTTCTTCCTGAGGGCTCCCGGCGCATACAGCCTGGAAGATCCGATCCTGATGCCCTCATGCTGGAGCTTGTAGCTCCCCTCCTCATCAAGTACGAACTCGTGGACGCCCTCACCTATGGTGTACGTGAGTGTGGTCAGGGGGCCGTACAGGATGTACAGGGCGCCCACCATCTCCTTTCCCGGATTGAACGGTGAGCTGTTGCGATATATCCCTATGATCGTGCCCACGGTGAGGTTGACGCCCATCAGGGATGATCCGTCAAGCGGGTCCATGGTCACCGAGAACGCACCGCCCTCGTTGAGGGATACGATGTCCGGCCTCTCCTCGGATGCCACCGAATTGACACAGTCCAGTTTTCCGAGGGCCTCGACGATCACCTCATCCGCAAAAACGTCCATCTGTACCTGGGTCTCCCCGTACACGTTGGTCGTATCGCAGGTGTCCTGCCGACATTGAAAGCCCGCCCGGATCACCATACCCTGGTCCGCCAACTTCAAGATCAGCTCTTTCAGGTCCGGGTCCGTGCCCGGTACGTGTTCTTCGAGGAACATGATGCGCCTCCCCTGGTCGCTGTGCGTAAGTGGGGTTCTCTATTTATTGATTTTCCGCCTCTATTCCCCGGATATGACATCCACGAGGACCGTGGCCGTATCGGTGTTCCCGGATGGGTCCTCGACCGTCAGGACCACAGTGTAGTTCCCGGGGCTTGGGAACGAATAGGTGAGATTTATCAGATCGCTCCATATGTGGCCGCCAATCTCCCATTCGTAGGTTAGCTTCTCTCCCTCGGGGTCAAAGGAGCTGTTCGCGTTCAGGTTGACCGGCTGGTTAACCTCCACGACGGTGGATGAGAGGTATATGTGGGCCTCCGGGGGGTCATCGCCTCTCACCGAGAAGAATATCAAGACTGCGATACAGACCACTACGATCGCTCCGGTGATGAGCCCTGGCAGGAATTTCGCAAGTTCCCTTGGCAACCGATTCATGGCCTTCCCCATCCGCAATGGTAAGATAGCTCCGCCCTTATAAAGAAATACCTCCTCCTCCGATACGGGTCCCATGGATATCGAGATACTGCAGGGTGCGTTGAACCTGGGTATCAGCGTATCACATATTGTGATCGAGGATATAACGGTCGGACCCACCAACAGGGAGATATTCAATACGCTGGAGATGGAGGTGAAGGGGGAGATCAGATCCCGTTTCCCGTCAATTGAACACCTGCCCAGGAACAAGACGATCCGGGCCTATCGGAACCTATACTGGAAAATGGGGATAGACCCTACCAAGCAGAGGCCCTCCTCCGAGGCGCTCGTACGAAGGGTCTTGAGAAAGGGGCTACCGTCGATCAACACCCTTGTGGACGCGGGGAACCTCGCGTCATCCAGTTCGCTTATCCCTATCGGGATCTATGATCTGGACAGGATCGAAGGGGACCTTGTGCTGAGAATTGCCAGGGAGGGGGAGCTGTTCGAGGGGATAGGGGGAGCGGAGACGGTGATGGAGAAAGGACCTCCTGTTCTCGCTGATGATAGAGGGTTGATACACCTCTACCCGTACAGGGATGCCGCGAGGACGAGGATAACGGAGAGGTGCGAAAGGGCATTGATAATGGCCTGTGGGGTGAAGGGGATCACCAGGGGGGTCCTTGATTCCGCGATCGATCTCACGCTAACACATTTCGATTCTCTGGAGGGAAATTGAAGTTGACCGATGTGATACATATCTTCACCGATGGGGGAAGCAGGGGAAACCCGGGCCCGGGAGCATCGGCCTTCGTGGCAACCAGAGACCATTCCCTCAGGCCATCGAGGGATAATGTGGTTTACAAGAGGGGAGAGTTCCAGGGGATCTGCACCAATAACGAGGCGGAGTACGGGGCGGTTATCATTGCCCTGGTTTGGGCCCACAGCAGGGGATACGATGACCTCGTGATCCACTCCGATTCCCAGCTGATCGTGAGGCAGTTAAAAGGGGAGTACAGGGTCAAAGCCCTGAAGTTGAAACCTCTTTACGAGAGGGCCAGATTCCTTCTGAGGAAGGTGAACTGGAAGGCTGTACATCATCGCAGGGATCATCCATGGATCGAACTTTGTGATAGGCTGGTGAACGATACCCTGGATGATAGGAGAAGATAATCATATTCATGGTCCCCTCTCCCACAATCCCACTTTAATATTCTAACCATTTAAAACCAAATGGTGGCGGAATGGATTTGAACAAGGTGCTAGAGAGGATGAAAAATAATCCAAAGAATGTAGATTTCATAAAATTCATTGGGATCGCCCTCAGGATCGGTTTCGAACACAGAAAGGGAAAGGGAAGCCATCAAGTTCTTTACAAAGACGGTGTAAAGGAAATCCTTACGATACAAAATGTTGGAGGAAGAATAAAACCCTACCAGGTAAGACAGTTTCTTAAACTTGTAGAAAAGTATAATATGGCCAGGGAGGAATATAAGGATGAGTAAGGATAAGGTTAAGCTCATGTTCAGACATGCTATAGAGATCTTTTACAGCGAAGAGGATGAGGGATATAT
>CBDVER010000285.1:0-3128 GCA_965373055.1 uncultured Thermoplasmata archaeon | reverse complement strand
CACCATTGATCGGATACAGGATCTACAGATATATGGAGGGGGGAAACGGATCCGGTAACCGATCATCCTGGTTCACCAATATCGCTACCATCGGCCCGGTCACGTCATGGAACGATTACGGGATCATACTTGGAAACTACTATTACTACTACATCAAAGCTTACAACCTTGTCGGGGATTCTCCCCCAAGCAACTGGGCAGAGGCCGGGGACCATCTGAGTCCAAGCATTGTGAAGGACCATACGCCCGATCACTGCTTTTCAGGAGAGACGCTGACCTTCAATGTGGAGGTCAAGGACGATGTCTTGGTCAAAGGGGTGGATGTGATGTACTGGCATCCCGGTGAATGGGTCTGGAAAGCCCAGCTTGTCAGGGCCGATGATCACAACTGGACCTACACGATCGATATTGACATCGACGCGCCAACGAGCCTCAATTACTATTTCACCGCCGAGGATTTCTACGAAAATAGCGTGAAGTCCAACAGCTCACGGACATCCATATGGGAGGGCAAACTCGTTTTCGCGAAAGACCTTACACCCATAACCTGCACGACCGGAGAACTCCACACTTTCATGGTAGAGGTCCTTGACAATTCAGCAGTGGAAACTGTAAAGCTTATTTACTGGTACACCGACCTTTCCCCCGAAAACGTTAGCATGGCCCCGAGTGGTGGTGATCTATGGACGCACAGCATATCGGTCGAAGATACCCTATCCCCGATCCATTACCGATTCCATGCAGTAGACGACCTGGGGCACTGGAACGAGACAGGAACGAATGTTATAGACATCATCGATAATGACCTGCCCCAGCTCATAGATGATGAGACACTACAGACCGGCACGACCGGCGAAGAGCATCTCTTTATGTTGGAAGCGTCAGATAATATCGAGATCCTTACGGTGAAGCTCGAGCACTGGTTCATCGGCAGCATTCCAGTGAACCAGACAATTGAGGAACGGACTTTGGGAAGATGGAATGCGTCCTTGATCCTGCCGGAGGACGATCTTGCTTCACTGCACTACCGGTTCTGGTTGGAGGATACATCGGGAAATATCCTCAAAGGGCCGGAAATGACCATAGAGATACTGGACAACGATCCACCGGAGATAACATCAACAGACCTTGAGAATAATGCATTCACGAGCATGTCCTTCAAATTCTCCATGGAAGCCACTGACAATATCGAGGTCGAGGGTGCATGGGTCGAATACTGGTTCGGCCCGGGCCAGCACCGGAACATCACCATGGGTTCAGGTGCAGACTTCTTGTGGCATGTTTCGGTCCAGGTTCCAGATACGGTCGAGGACCTGCGATACGTCTTCCATGTGAAGGACACATCGGGGAACTGGGAACACTCTTTCCCGGGAAGGATCAATATATTGGATGAGGTGGTCCCGATGTTCCTTGAGGATACTACCCCAACCGAGACGATAACAGGAGGGTCGCTCACCTTCGAGGTCGCGGTCACCGACAATATCGAAATAAGAACGGTGGAGGTGGAATACTGGTACGAGAATGAAATGCACTACACCGGAACTATGACGGGAACTCTCCTTTTCAATTACACCCTCGACATACTTCTCGATGCATACCAGCCGTTGAACTACATTTTCCATGCAATGGATTCCTCACTCAACCGGAACCAGACGCAGCAAAGCACCATTTCGATCATAGACGACCGGGAACCGACGATCACAGCAGATACCACTCAGAGATCAGCCCGGGAAGGTGATCGGTTCACATTTTCGGTTTTCATCGATGACAATGTGGGCGTAGATTCGGTCATGGTGGAGTACTGGTTCGGTGACGGGGAGCATACCAGCCTGACCATGGATGGATCGAATCCGTTCATGGCTGTGATCGACCTGCCGGATGGCGTCGGACAGTTGAACTATCTGTTCCGCGCCACGGATGAGACCGGAAACGACCTTGAGACAGAGGTACAACAGGTGGAGATCGAAGAAAAGGGCACCGGTGGGACAGGATGGAACATTTTGGACCCGACCGGGGGTGGAGATGAGGAGATACCTGCATGGTTATGGGTCCTGATCGTGGTGGTTGTGATCATGCTCATCCTGACGCTGGTCAATATCCTCATCACTCTAAAGAGGAGAAAAAAATCATCCCAGGATGCAAATGGAAACGGAGGTGATCATCCTCCTTATCCCTACGGGCAGCCTATCCACCAACAGCAACCCCTCCAGCAAGGTAACGGAACTCCGTATCCGACCGAACAGGGACATCCGAAACAAGATCCTGCAGAGATCGGATCTATCCCGGAGAACCAGAATGGTATCGTTGAAGGGACCCCTCCTGAACCTGACGTGTCGGATATTCCGGAGCCTGCTATCCCGGATCAACCATTGACCGAGGCACCTGAAATTGAGCCCCCCGTTGAGGGGCCCCCGGAACAACCGGTTGAAAACCAGGTGATGATCGATAGCGAGGCATTGGCCCCAGGACCTGAAAATGGATCGATAGAAAATCCATCAGATGAAACCCCTTCCTGATCGTTGTTGATAAGGGGTTTCTTATCCATGATAGATACCACTGTCTCCATTCTTTCGTAGATTAATGAATTTTTTAGCTCTTGAATATGATATTCCCTGAAGAGGGTGCCGATGGGTCTATCTGCCCACTGAGAACATCGAGGGAATGCTCAATAACGATCTGATCAAGCATATTGTCAGACCAAGTAGGTCCGGCCTGACTTTAACCCATAATTCTGTTGTGCCGGGGTCAAACCCCGATCTACCAAATTTGGGATAGTTTAACGACACCACGACCATAGTTATACGACACAACAGTGCTAGAACACGACAGGATCGTGAATACTGGATTTGATGTGAATAGATATGTTGGTATGATACATAAAGGAATATAATTTTGTGACGAAGTCCGAATTAGCCTAAAATATTTGGTGGGCCAGGCAGGGTCCACAATACCTGAATAATTATGAAGATTAATATCATAATTGGATGAATAAAACACAATATGATCTGTCTAATCGGTCAGTTCGATAAAGCCCTCATTAACTTGTAAAATCCCTCTTTTTTTCAGGAGTTTGATATTATAGTTAAACTTCTGCCTGCTATTTCCAGTTTCCCTTGAGATGGCAATCT
>CBDVER010000284.1:0-3129 GCA_965373055.1 uncultured Thermoplasmata archaeon | reverse complement strand
CCTTATCCTACAGGCTATCAAGACAGGGCACTTCCGGTCCGGACGCAGGATTGACATCACGGTCATGGATGAGGATGTGAGAAGGAGGGGGGAGATATTTCGGAACAGATACGACCAGATATCCAATATTACCGACGTCAAGCTCTCTTTCAAGGATATCTACATGGACGGCTCAGGCTGCTTCGACACGAAATTGGTGTACAGGAACGACCGGGAACCGATGTACGATATACTATTCATGTGTCTGGAGGATGACACAAGAGGGCAGACGTCAGCCCTTAATATTAACATGAAACCCAGGACAAAATACGTACCTATCGTGGTAAACATCATCCAGAACCTCGGTTTCGCATCCATCCTTCGAAACAGGGAAAATGAGCTGCTCGAGAACAAGAGCATTCACTTCTTCACCCCGATACAGAACGCTTGCAGACGGGAGATAGTGGTAAACGAGAGGCTCGATTTCCTGGCAAGGACATTCCACGAGAACTACCTATCCATGAGAAGCTCCGACAGGAAACGGAAGAGATCGGGCCGGGACCCTTCCATGAGACCCTGGTCCGAACTCCCGATGGACCTGAAGGATTCCAACAGGCAGCAGGCCGATCACATAGATGTTAAATTAAGGACGATCGGCTGCGAGCTCGTACCTGCCGGCAAGGGAAAGGGGAGGAGATTCTCATTCAGACCGGAGGAGGTGGAGACGCTCGCGAGGATGGAGCACCACCGTTGGAATGCGGAGAGGTTCATCAACGGTTGGAGATACGGGGAGAACAAGGACAGTACAAACAAGGTGAGCCCCTACCTGCTGAACTGGGAGGACCCGAACCTCACGGAGAATATAAAGGATTACGACCGCGACTTCGTCAGGAGGATACCAAAGATCCTGAAAGAAGCCACACCGGAACGGTTCAGGATCGTCCGAAAAAAATAGCTCTCACCTAGTTAGGATCATCCTTATTGATGAACCTGGAAAGCCCCTCGGGCATTTCGTCATAGACGTGTTTATAGGCCCTGATCAGATGGGTCTTGAATGGGTCTGCCGGTGACGCCTTCTCCTCTTTTCTTACGTCACCGTATGGTTTTTGATCAGGGATATGCGGATCGACGCCGTAATCTGCATTCTTATGGGGTTTCTTCCTGGGGGCCTTCTTCCTCTCCTTGGCGATTATATCCTCTATGATCGATCGTCCCATGAAAACACCTCGCTGGACTCGGGTCCTGCAGGTTCTACCTGACAATTTTCATATGCCGATAGGAATATAAAAAGAATGGGCATATTATTTCAGGTCCATCCTCTCCCTGGTCACCTTATATGGAGGAATTGTGTGGATCCAGAGGATCGGACGGCCCAGCTTTCTGGCATATTCCACAACCTCGCCGGTTCCACCCCTTCCCCTGGCGGACCTTCCGTCCCACAACGCGACCAATATATCACATCTATCCACCATCTGGTGACCACATGCCTCGTAGGCGACGGACCTCATCTCCCCCTCCAAGGCATCCTCCTCGTACTCTGGCATCTCCACCACCTCCATGACACTGGCCTTCTGCATCAGGGATCGGAACTCAAGCCTTGACCCTTCGGATTCGAAATCATCCATGTAATCACCCATCTCCATGGGCAGCAGCACCGTGAGATCACAGCTCTTGACCTGTTCCATCAACTGTTTGGACAGCAGGCGATCGGCCCCCTCCGCAAGCGGGCTGATTATCTCGATCCGATCATGATGCTCGAGAAGGTCCCGTAGGGAGGTATCTATGTTCAAGATCAGTGCCATATCAAAAGGAAGGGCCCTGTGGCCCGTGGTCCCGATCACAAGAACCCTGTTCTCCCCGCTGGCGCTCCTTTTCCCTTCAGACATAACCTTATCCTTCTTTTCTTGCGGGTAACTGCTGCCTGACCATATGAGGGTTATCCCTGTTCGGACACCATCTCAGGTTCTTTTGGGTTCTGCATCCTCCCATTCATCACCCTCCGTTATTCTATAGAGGGTCAGGTCGTGGACGGACCTAACGGGGCTTTTGATCTCGGCCCCTGCGGAGAGTATCCCGCCGATACCCCTGTTCTTGTAGCGGCTGGAGCTGATCAAGGTGAGCAGCTTTCCCCCGTACATGGAATACCCTGGAATATTATGATCATGCCCCCTGATCATTATCCTGCACCCCACATCGTCCAGAAAAGCCTTCAGCTCATCCTCCGAGAAGTTCGCCATCGTGCTCACCTTCCCCCGATAGCTGGCGGTATCCATGGGGCTCCCCCAGAGCGACCGGATCAAAACCTCCCGGTCCCCCCGCCTGATATCGTGGATCGATCCCTGATCCTCCCTTGGGAATCCGGCATGAGATGACACGATGCCATTCGAGGTTTTCAGGAATAGAGGGAGATCGGAGAAAAGAGCGGTCACCTCCGAGTTGATCCTTCTGGATATCTCCCCCTGAAATATATCCACGATCTCCATCGGGAGCTCGTAAGGGGTGAATGGGGTGAGGTCAAAGGCCTCATGGTTTCCCCTGAGCAGGTGAATGTTATCCGGATATCTCTGTTTCATTGATAACAGGAAGAGAAGGGTGAGGAGGCCGCCGTTGGGCATGGATGAAGGGGGGCGATCAACATAATCTCCAAGGAATACCAGCTTGATCTGACCATCCACGCCACTCTCATAGATCATCCGCCTGGACCGGAGGAACGTATCCCGGATGTTCCTCACCGTCTCAAGGTCCCCATGTGTATCGCCAAAGAAGAAGATGAGATCCTCGGAATCATCATCCCTTCCTATCTCGACCACCGGGAAGGCCCTCTCCTCCACAAGCAATTCCCTGATATCACGGATAAATGATAATGCATCCTTCCCATCGGAGGGGCCCATGCCCTCCAGGAAGCCTTTATCCCGGACCTTATCCTGGAAAAGGGTTCCGCACATTATCTCACTCCGGGTGATCAATCTTCCTCATCGAAGGGGATCCTTTTACTTCTGTTTGAAACGATGTCCCTGTCGCCGTCGATCTCCTCATCGGAGAGGTCGATCCTGCTCCTGTTTGCAACCACATCTATATTCTGTGATTCGATGTTCTTGATGACCTTGTTGCCGCTCTATATTGTCCCGATGTTTATGTTGATAACGCCAC
>CBDVER010000283.1:0-3134 GCA_965373055.1 uncultured Thermoplasmata archaeon | reverse complement strand
CCCACACAGCGCAGTGGTATTCGCCGGGCCTAAGATATGTATGTGTGGACCTATCCTCATCTCTCCATTGAAAATCAATACCATCGCCGAAATCAAATAGGAACATAAGGGGGCCCCCATCCGGGTCGGATGTCCCCTCGCCCGTCCTGAGGGTGATCGAACAGGTGCCACGCTCGGAGATGACCTCATCGATCGTCGGAGGGGTGTTGTTCACGCCTTCGATCACGGTGATGTTCAGATCTTCTGTTATCAGGTTCTTACCATCGCTGGCAAAAAAGGTGATCGTGTGGTTCCCAGGTTTGTAGAACATGGTCGTCAACGAGTCGCCGAACTCATCAATGGCAATCCCATTCCAGGAGTCAACGTCCCACCAGATCTTGAAATCCGAATTATCCACACCTATCAGGTCTGCATCGATATTGATCTGCTCGCCGGTATATATCGGCCCCTCGTTATGAGTGATAACAACATCAGGTGGATCACTGTTTTCCAGGGATCCGTTCATCGTGATATTCCCCAGGAATAGACGTTGAAGAACCTCTCCATCGTCCGAGATGACCTTGACAACCAGATGATGTGGTCCATCCTCTCGAGAAAAAATTTCAAATTCATACCAATCCTTGATCCCGGGTTCGATAATATCGATCATGGCAAAATCCGGACCGGAAAAGGACCCGCCCCTTACATCCCCAAGCGGTATGGATTCGACCACCAATATGACCCGCTGGCTGTTATTTCTCTGATCGATCAAGATCTTCAGATCGATGCTTTCATTTCCCCCTTCGGGATCATTTTCCTTAATGATCGTCTGGAGGACCGGGTGTGGCGAATATCCGAATTCGGCTTCTTCCTCACCGGGATCCTCATCATCTGCAGGTGCACCTTCATAACCCCATTTCAATGCAGTTCCGTAGGGATGAGCCCATGGAAGTGAATCGTAAATATAGGAATATCCAACCCCGTCCCAGACATTCACCGATGGAGGAAGAAAAAGATTGATGCCGTTGTAATCGTCCACGACCAATCTTGAGATCATCATATCATCAAATGAATCAAGGAAGCTCTGTGCTGATGCCTTTGTTTCCTGTGCTCCTGGAAAGATCTCGAAATATCTCAAGGATATGAGCAGTTCCTCTATGAGATCACGTGCATCGACCAGCCAGTACGTATCCAGGTTGGGGCCGTTGAAGTATCTCATATTCGATCTCGCCAGGGTTATCGAATGGGACAGATGATCCCAGTTCTTCGTGATGTTTTCGAATATCGAGCTGAAGTGCTGCAGTGTTTCCCCCGCCTTTTGCAGATCGAGGACGGTAAAGGGAAAAATATTTCCAAAGGATTCGAAATAACCGGAAACAAATGCTGCCGCCACCTGAACCGGGCTGGGAATCCGTTCCGGATACAAATCCAGCAACTGGTTGAATACGTTTCCCTCAAGAGTCACATGATTTACACTGGTCTCACTTGCAACCATGTATCTTGCACAATCCTGAAAGTTCATCAATACCTCCATACTTGACATCAGGCACATATCAAAAACAAGCACATCAAGCATTCTCCGGTCACGGGAGAACTCTCTGAGATAATGGCCAAGACGTTTCAATTTGCAATGTGAGTGGGGGTTGTCATCCATTGAACAGCCGGCAAAACCACCTCCGTGATCCCACATGACAAGGCTGTAATGTTCGGCCGGTGCATAATCCGAGGTCCATCTCATGAACTCATATACGTTCTCCGACGATCCGGAATCGTATGGTCCATCCGGATGGTTGTAGATCAATGTGGAATCTATCCTGCTGTAGTCCCGATCCGGGGTTATCTCAGATCTTTTCATGGTATCCCATGGCGTGTCCAATTGACAGATTATCCTGAACTCCCCGTCAGGGGCCTGGCGCTCCAGATCGTCTATGAGGTTAGATGCGATCATCCCCAGATTATTATCTCCATTGATGAACACCATGAAGGTCCACGCCTCCTCCTCTTCATCCAGTATCAGAAGCTTTTCGTATCTTGGCTGCTTCCTCCAGTATGTGTGGACACCATCCGGTGATAGGACCACTATTTCCCAGTAGTATTCTCCATGTGGCATATGATCGGGGATCAGGAGAACCTGCTCTTTTTCCAAGTCAAAATAATACTTCAAGGGGTCAATGTTGATGTTCTCGAGGATGGTCTTTCTTGCATATTCGTTCTCTTCGACATCATATATCACGACATCCACCCTTACCCCGGCGATGAAATGCCAGATAGTACGTTGCCAACCGTTCAAGCATAGATCGATGGAGAGGTCCTCTCCTGGAAGTAGCTGAAGCCCATAGGCCTGATAGGATACGTCAATGTCCCAGTTTGGAGTGTGGGCCCATACGTTGAACCAGCACTCCGCGTTCTCCGTCTCGACGCCGTCATCGGCTGTCACGGTCACATTGACCCTGCCGTTCCACATCGAATCATCCGTGTGTGTTGCGGTGTAATGGACCATGGAGATCCCATTGAGATCGGTATAGGTGATCTGTTCCGACAGCCAACCCCTCGACACAGACCAATGGATCCTCACGCCGGCTGCCGGGTATCCCCCCCTTGTCGCTCTGACGGTCAGGTTGAGGCTGCCCCACCTCCTGCAGTTCATGTTGTCCGTTTCGACCGTTATGTTGAGAGGGCCGATCTCCTCCACTATCATGAAGTCGAAGTAGGCCTCTCCTATCTCATATCTCTCCGCACCATAGCCGGACCCCTGAACGCTTACCCAGATCCTCGCCCTTCCTATCTCGTTGGGAGGGCCATAGGTGATCCTTCCGATGCCGTTGATGGGATCGACGATGCTGTGATCTACTATTGTTCCCAACAGGATAGAGCTGGCCCCCATGGTCGAGAATTGGGCGGGGGTTCCGTTAACGGTGACGTGAACGGAGAACTCCACGGGGTCTGAGCCGTTGAGGACCATCTTTGGGCCTATGATCTCAAGTTGATATCTGAATGTGAGGTGCAGGGTGACGCTGCCGTTGGGGTTGTGTTCTAATCCCTCTCCTATCCATGCTACGAGGGTAACATCGAATGTGTGGTCTATCTCATCCGGGGCCCTGTACGTGTAGGTACAGTATCCATCCTGATCGGTTTGGATCGAGTGAACGGATGAC
>CBDVER010000282.1:0-3157 GCA_965373055.1 uncultured Thermoplasmata archaeon | reverse complement strand
CCTATCTCCAGCACCTTGAGGCCGGGCCGGAGCTTCAGCGCCTCCACCATGATGCCGCCCATTCCGAACATCACGGTTGGCCCAAATACGGGATCCCTGAGGCCGCCGACGATCACCTCCACTCCATTTACCTGTTCCATCAGCAAGAGCTCGTCGGACCCGCCTCCGATCTCAAGGAACGCTCTTTTCAGCCTCTCCTCATCGTCGATGTCCAGTATCACACCGCCGAACTCGGTCTTGTGGACCTTTTCCGGGTCGGATACCTTGAGAACCAGCGGATAGTTTAGATCCCGGCCCCTGAATATGGCGTCGTCGATATCGGAGACCATGTCGAACCGGGGTACGGGAACCGTGCTCATGGATAGGACCTTCATCGAGTCGCCTGCGGAGAGGAATCCGATCTTCCCCTCGATGATCTTCTTTATTCCCCCCACGTCCAGATCGCATATCTCGCCACATCGGCCGCTCCTGTCGCGGTATGCCTCATTTCGAAACAGTGCGGAGAGCGAGGATACGGCCTCCTCCGGATAGAAGAAGGTGGGAATGCCCGCCATGTTGAGGTTCTTGATCTGTTTCATCACCTCGTTGCCCCCCATGGTGCACAGTATGATCGGCTTTGATGGCGTCCCGAGCGTATCCACGAGCGTATGCGTGAACCTGTGAACGTCAACACCCGAGGTGGGCGCGTATATGCCCAGAACCGCTCCGATGGAATCCTCATCCATGGCCTTTTTCAGTGATCTGGCGTAATCCAGGTAGGATGGTACGGCGGTCATGTCCATTGGATTGCTGAATACCGCATATCCAGGGAATATCTCGGACATCTCCCTTTCGATCCAGTCGTGGTCGTCAAAGAGCGGAATGCCAAGCTCCTGAAGTCTGTCCACCGCCAGGACCGCAAATCCGCCCCCGTTGGTGATGACAAAGACGTTGTTCTTCTTCGGATGCGGCAGGTTCACCAGCGCCCTGGCCCAGTCGACCCCCTCCTTGAGGGTGTCCGCCCTCAACGCTCCCATCTGCCTGACGATGCCGTCGAACACTCGATCTTCGCCGGCAAGCGATGCGGTATGGGACTTCGCCGCCCTCGCCCCCTCCTTCGACCTGCCCGATTTCAATATGATCAGAGGCTTCTTCTTCGCAAGCCTCCTCCCGGCCTCGAGGAACCTCCTCCCGTCCTTCACCCCCTCGATGTACATCAATACCACGTGGGTCTCCTCATCCTCCTCGAGAAAGTCGAGCAGGTCCTCGTCCCCGATATCGGCCTTGTTCCCGGTTGCAAAGAGGGCGGAGATACCAATGCCCTCCTGGAACATCCTCTCCGCCATTGCCGCTCCCATTACGCCCGATTGTGAGATTATCCCCACGTTGCCCGCCGTGATCTCCTTGGGCCCGAATTGGGCGTTGATGGACGCGGGCGTGTAGATGAAGCCGAAGACGTTGGGGCCAAGGATCCTCATATCGTACCTGCGTGCGATATCGACTAGTTTTTTCTCTTCCTCCACGCAGCCGATCTCGGAGAACCCGGCCGAGATCACAACTGCGAATGGGATCCCTTTCCTGCCGCACAGCTCAAGGGAGGATGCGACGTGTTTTGCGGGGACGCCGATGATGACCAGATCGACCCCGTCCGGCAGATCATCTATAGACCCGAGGGATTCGATGTCACAGATGATTTTCCCCCCCTTGACGTTAACCGGATATAGATCTCCGGTGTAGCCTCCGTCCAGTATGTTCTCCACCAGTTTGTATCCCAACTTCTGGGGATTTGAGGAGGCCCCGATCACCGCAATGGACCTGGGCCGAAACATCCTTGATAGGTCCTTTCCCCTCGCTGTCATGCCACAAGCTAGGTGATAATGATATTAAAATAACTCTCCCAAGAAAAAGAAGATCCCAAGAAAAATAAATTGGGCCCCGGATCAAGGGGCCCATATACCCGCCTACTCTTTTCTCTCAACCTGGTAGAGGATATCGTCCCACGGGTGCCGATAGAGGCCCTGGTTCATGCTCTTCTGATCCAGCGAATGCCCTATCAGTCCTATGGACCTTCCCAGAATAAAGATCCCGTTAAGATATCCAAGGTCAACTATTCGGTCGACCTCCTCCTTCGAGAAGAACCCCGTGGCGTAGAGCATATCAACCATCAGCACGCCGATGGTGCCGTCCACGTTCAGGATCAGGTTCGATTTCTTCTGCGTCGTCACTACCTGAACGCTAAGGGCGAAATCCAGCAGGTCGGTCTTCGGGAAGTGGTTCCTGGCATACTCTATGAGAAGGGTGACCCTTCCGTCGGGGTTCTCAAGGGATTTGACCCGATGTCCTATGCCCGGGATCTTGATGTTGCGGTTCTTCATGTCCTTTACGAACTCCCTTGGCCCCAATCCCTCGTTGTACGCCCTCTTCATGTGCTTGGCGCATCCGTCCACCGCCCCCCCGAACCTGGGTCCGATGGTGAGTAGCCCCGAGCATAGACAGGATATCAGGTCCTTTCCCGCCCTTGAGGTCACGATCGCATTGTGAGCTCCGGAGACGGCCGGGCCGTGATCGGCGACGATCATCACCGCCAGCTCGATGAACTCGGAGGCCCATTTGGGGAACTTCCTTCCAAACCAGAGAAGCGCTATCACATCCCCCAGCTTCCCCCCGTCGTGAACTATCTCGGATATGGGGTAGCCTCCATACACGACCTCCTCGCCGCGGTCGTCCGCCACCGACGAAATGAATGACGTTGGTTTTCTGATAATCCCCCTCTTCAGCGCGTCGGCGTAGTCCAGGGGTATGTTCGGGAGCGTCTCCGGCTCCTCTATCGGGGTGATACTGCCCTCAACCTCCAGCTTCTGGAAGGTCTTTGCGATCTCCTCTCCAAGGGTGTCGAAGGATTTGGGCACGACCACTCCAGCCGCCCTCAGCGCGCTGTTCTTCGCGTCGGCCGTCTCCGTCTCAACACCAGCCTTGGCTCCCGCGTGGCCGAACTGTACGCCGGCGGGGAACACCTTTGAGCAGGTACCCATGACCCAGAATACGAGGGGCTTTGTCAGCCTGCCGCTCTTGACGGCCTCGACCACCCTGTACTCCTCGTCTCCGCCCAGCTCTCCAAGTGAGACCATCATCTTGATCTTGGGGTTGGCCTCGTACCTGAGAAGGTGGTCTATGAGGG
>CBDVER010000281.1:0-3164 GCA_965373055.1 uncultured Thermoplasmata archaeon | reverse complement strand
TTGAAGGACTCAAGGCCACCAAGATGTGCAAGGAGCTGGGTATCAGGACCAACGTCACGCTGATATTCTCGGCGAACCAGGCGCTTCTGGCTGCCAAGGCGGGGGCGTCCTATGTCTCCCCGTTCGTGGGAAGGATCGACGACATCACCGAATACGGCATGGAGCTCGTCAGGAGGATCTCCAACATATTCTCCATCTACGGCATGGAGACCGAGATCATAGTCGCCTCGGTTCGGCACCCACTCCACGTCCTGGAGTCGGCAGAGGCCGGCGCGGACATCGCCACGATACCATACAAGGTGCTGATCCAGATGATCGAGCATCCCCTCACCAGGATAGGGATGGAGAAGTTCCTCAGCGACTGGGAGAAGGTGCCCAGGGAATGATCCGGGGAATCAGGCTCATGATAGTTGGCGTGGGCCACAGATTTCGCGGCGACGACCTCGTTGGCCCCCACGTCTGCGACCTCCTGAAGGATAGGTTGAAGAAGGAGGGGCAGCCCTCCTGGGGACGGATAGAGGTCATAGACGCCGACGTGATGCCGGAGAACTTCTCCAAGCCCATCAGGAACTCGGATGCCGACGTCGTGCTCTTTATCGATGCCGTGGACCTCGAGAGGGAGCCTGGCACCATTTTCAGATTGGGCAGCGATGCCATAGGGGTTCCCATGCCCAACACACATTCAATGCCACTCTCATTCATAATGGAGAGGCTTCTGGAGCACAAGGAGAGGGTGGAGCTGATAGGTGTTCAGGCCATGGACCTCGGCCTGTTCAACGAGATGACCGACCCGGTGAGGAGGGGCGCCGAGGTGCTTGTGGAGATGATCTACAAGGGGACCTGGGAGGATATCCCGAAGCTGGAAAGGTGAGCGCTGGCTGGAAAAGTTAATTACCCTTTCAGCTCATTCAAGCATTAAGGGGGATGGTCCCATGGGAAATAAAGGGAGGATGCACGTTCTTTTCATCACATATATCCTCTTTGCGGGAATATTGTTGGTCATGATCCCGGAGGGGAGGTCCTCGGTCAGGGAAGGCGATTCTGAGATCACCCTCTATCCAACGCAAAATGGCACCCTTGAATATCGGACGGAGCTCGAGGGCAAGATCTACATGAAGAACTATGCCGGATACAACTGGCTATCCATGGGGATCGAACACGTTGTGGGCAGTCCGATCCCGTACGAGAGGTCCTCCATCACCATGTTCGTGTGGAACCTGGGAGAGGCCGATGCCACGCTGGAGACCTACATAGCATTCTATCCCGATCCCAACGGTTCGGAAAACGCGCAGATGTGGTTCGATCCGGTGTTCCTGACCCCCGGTGAATCCAGGTGGATAGACCTGATATCCTATGATGCGGATCTACCACTTCCCTCCCTTTCCCCGGGTGCGGTGAGGCTGTTCATGAGACAGGTGGAGACAACCTATGCCGATATCAGGATCGATCTGGAGGAGCTCTGTTCAATAACGATACCGTACACCCACGATCAGCCCGTGGCAGTGGCACCCGAGGATACCTCGGTCTACATGGATGAGGCCCTGAGGTTCGACGGGTCCGCATCATATCATGGGCTCGATCTCCCGCTAACCTACAGCTGGGATTTCAATTCCGGGAACGGTATAATCAACGAATTCCAGGGCATGATCGTTCATCACTCGTTCCAGATCCCGGGAATATATGAGGTCACCCTAATGGTCTTCTGTGGAGATCACCAGGACCGGGATACCATGGAGGTCACCGTGCTCGACGATACGCCTCCCGTTCTATCTGTACCGGAGGATATGGAGACCTACAAGAATACGGAGCTGGAGTTGAGCGTGGTTGAGTGCTTCGATCCCGAGGGTGATCCGGTGAACATCACCTGGACCATGGGAGACGGGGCCGTTCACCATGGAAGGAGCGTCGTTCATTCATATTCCAAGATGGGCAATTTCAGGGTCAACGTCAGCGCCACCGATTCCAGATTGTACAACAACAAGTCATTCGTTATCAGCGTGCTGAACAGGGCTCCGTCATGTGATATCAAAATAGAGGGCGATATGGTTCCGGGCTTTGTGATCAGGTTCTCCGCCGTGAACGTGAGCGATCCCGACGGCGATCCCATTACCAATTATACATGGTATTTCGGGGACGGCAAAAGGGGATATAGCAGGAATGTGAGCCACACCTACACCTCATCCGGACATATCAAGATGATACTTCAGGTGTCAGACGGATGGGACGATTACAAGACATCCACCTTTCTGGACATACCGGAGAATGTACACCCCGTGGCCGTGATCACCGGACCATCAATTGCAATGGTCGGTGAGAGGATCACATTTACCGGCCTTTATTCCCTGGACTATGAGGGACAGAAGCTATCTATCGACTGGACCTTCGATGGGCTCCATCTGGCCAATGAGAGTTTATCCATCTCATATCAGACCACAGGTTCCAAGTTGATCAGGCTGCAGGTGATGGATTCTGCGGGCGGATGGGACGACGTGTCACACACCTTGAGCATATACGAGGTCGAACACTTCTATCCCTCCGAGGTCATAGCAGATGACCTGCTTGTGGGTTTTCACTGCATCGAGGGCCCCAGGGATGAGACCGACCAGATGGAATATATCGATGAGGGAGGGATCCATAGAACTGGTTCATACACCGGCTTCAGGTCCTATCGGATCCAGATGCAGGAAGGCAGGGAGTGCTCCGTCAAGGTCGAGGTACTCGAAGGAGGGCCCGTTGATCTCCTGCTTCTCGGTCCCGCCGAATACAGCCAGTTCAGATCGGGAAAGGCCAACCTGATGTGGAAGGATTATGGGACCAATATCGACTCGTACTTCATAGAATTTCAGGTCCTTGAGGACGGGCAGCTCTTTTTCGTCGTGAACAACGACGGGCGTTTCGTGGACGGCCATGAACCCGATGGAGGCGCCCGCTACAGGATCACCATAAGGTACCCCGAGGAGGAGACGGGTTCCGGGTCCGAATATGTCGATGAGCCGGAAGATGAGGGGGACATGAGCTTCCTGATCTCCTGCTGCTCCGTTATTATCGTGATCATTGTGATCATCATGGCCTTCTACGTGTTGACCAAGAAGGCCGAAACCCCCAAGTCAGGTCAAAAGGTGCAGCCGACCGTGATGGATAGGACCATAGGGGATCTGGGTCCC
>CBDVER010000280.1:0-3174 GCA_965373055.1 uncultured Thermoplasmata archaeon | reverse complement strand
AAGGTGGTCTCCTCGTACACCTCGACGAACACGCTCGTCTGGATGCCGGACCCATCCTGATCGGTCACGTTGAGAACGATCTCGTGAACACCTACATCAAGCTCAAGGTCCAGAAGACGGCCGGTACCCAGAAGGGTCCCGTCATAGGTGTACCAACGGTAGGTGAGCTCGTCACCGTAAACAATATCAACGTCGTCCGCAAAGCCCGTAAGAACGATCTCATCACCCCTGGCGAAACGATCCTTCTTCAAAATTATCGAAACGTTGGTGGGAGCGTCGTTCACGGGAAGGACCTGCACCGAAAAGCTCCACTCAATATTCAATTCACCGTCGGAGGCGATGATCGTTATCATCTCGTCACCGTTGTAGTCCTTGGGCGTCTCGATCACAAGAACATCATCATCGGTTATGGACAGTATAAGGTTCGAAGGGACAGTATGCTGGAACTCCAAAGGATCACCATCAACGTCACGAAACCAGTTGGGAATGAGGCTCTCGTAATGGATGCCATCCTCGTAGATCCTGATCACGATGGCGGGGTTGACAAGCTCGGGCCGGTCGTTGGTGTTCACAACAAGAAACGTGTGGTTCATCTCGGCGTATCCACCAAGGCCGTCAGATACGTTCAGAACAAGATAGTGGTGGCCAACATCGTCATTGCACGGGGTGCCCCTTAGCGTCCCATCCAGTTTATCAAGGGTAAAGAAAGAACAGTTCGTGCGCATGCTCCAGAGAAGAACATCATCGGTGGGGTCCACATCCAAAGCCTCAAGCCCAATGTCAATTGGAACGTCCTCCAGAAACTCAGCAGGAATGGTGTGGAGCATTACAGGAGGGTCGTTCACGTTCAAAACGGTGAGGTTGAAACGTATCTCATCGGTCAGGCCGCCGGCGTCAGAGACCGTGACGGTCACGAAATAGGAGCCGACATCACGGTTGATCGGCGTCCCGGAGAGGTTGCCCGTCGATCGGTCAATGGAGAGAAAAATAGCGTCGGTGTCCACGTGCCACACATGCGTGTCATCGGGATCGTGGTCAGATACCTCCATATCAAAAAAGTAGAGCTCATCCTCCCTGCAGTTCAATGCCGAGGCACCAAGGATGAACGGAGGATCGTTCACGTTGAAAACCTCGATCCGATCTGAAAAGATGACCTCGTCACCATTTCCCCAGGTATCGCTCAAAATTATCCTGACAGAATATTGGCCCAATCTATAGGTGGAGAAAGGATAAAAATCAAATTCCCAGAAACCACTTGAAATGTTGATGCCGAGGTTCTGAATGAACCCGTTGGTCCATATGGAATCATCATAATATCGATGGTCCACACTCACATCCAATAGGCCCAGGAATCGTTCCGGATAATCTATATCGATGACAAAATGGCAGGTAGATATGTTGCTGATGGTGTCGGGGCCGTCCAATCCCAACACGATCGGGGGTTCATTGGTTATCCAGTCAACAGCCCAGGAATTTAATCTTACAGCTGTCAAGGAATTGTTCCTGATCTCCACCCTGAGGATAATGGAGGGGAAATCAACGGGGTCCAGACCGGAGATGTCCATTTCACCTGTGGCGATGTCCACATATCCCTCGATAGGGTCCTTCGTCAATGGGTCCAGAATATCAATAGTGATGCTGGATGGAAAAACATAGGTGGAATCGGAATACAGACCATACCAGAGATATCCGGAAGGAAGTGAGATCGGTATCGACTCCACGTATCCAACTGCTCCCTGGTCCACCAAACTCACGGACATGTCATTAACCTGGGTGTTGGTCATCGATCCGGCCTTCAGCGTTGTCAGGAACATATCAGACCATACTTCAGATTCATTCCATTCCACACCCCAACCTTTGAGGATGGGCGAGGAGTATGAATCCCTCGAAAAGGTCGCTTTTAATATTATCGCATCCACATTTAGATCATTGAGGGCTGAGATATCTATCTCGGACGCATTTCCATTATAATCAAACCCGGGAATTATCTCTATATCACCATCGGTGATCGAAATGTTGATATCCGTGCCAAACGGCTCTTCCTTGTCTATTCTCAACGTTGACCATTTCTTCCCTGAAGGAAGTGCGATCTTGGTGGAGCAAAGATAACCTGTGTCCTTATCAGCCTCCGTCCTGATCAAGATATCATCCCAGTATGAGTTTACATACACGCCGGAGCGGTCCCTTGATGTGAGTAATTCAAGTTGTTTAATCGCTGAAGCTGACGTCATAAAATCGGTGCCCATCGCGGAGCCCAATAAAATCCCTTGATCATCAAAGATATTGATATCTGCCTTTTGGATCGTACAATTAAATATTATCTCAATCCCATACCATGTATTCTTTATGATACCGGAGGACACGATCATATTTGATTCGACAATTGGATCCAATCTATAGCCAATTCCCCCATTCCGGAAGATTATGGTTACTACACGATCCTCGTTCTCAGGAGTATCGCTACCGCTTTTCATTAGAGAAAGCATTAGTGACATTGATCCTGAGCTGCCCAGGAAAATTTGATCGGTTGAGATCCAACATGTCAAGACACCATTCGTTATGTCAAAATTCCGGGATAGTACATTCGAAAATCCTGAACTTGGATTATAGATCCTCCCAACCTTGGAAGAGGGCATCGGCGCAGGTCCTGAAGTTGTAGCCGTGTATACTGCTCGATCACTTGATAATGGGCGGGCCGTGTCAGCAGCCCAACCGTTTACTCCAAAAAGGTCTCGAGAATCATAATAGCTTTCATAGTTCTCATAAAAATATGATTGTAACCTGAACCCTTCCACTTCTTTTATCACACCACTAAATGATCCAAGATGGGACATATCAAAAAAATCATCATACCAAATAGTACCGTGATCAGTGTTCAGGACCTTTAGTCTAGTATCCGATCCCGCCCTCACATCGAATCCGGATACACCCTGATCATCTAAAACGATCAAGGGGGGGGCGACCATAATAACGATAACAACAAGGGCATATGATTTCAATGTAAGCCGTGCCACTTCTCTCATGGTCTCCCCTCAATTCCTTTTAACTAAATCAATGAAATAAACGGAGCACTCCTATATTTCACCTTTGTATTATTGATAGATCCGCCCGATCGCTCCTGAACATCTGGGCATTATTGAACAGATGGTACTGCGTCTTCCTGAACTTGTTGGT